>CAWVKD010000023.1:0-6025 GCA_963929765.1 Clostridia bacterium
TCCTATAACAGCGGTTTCAGGGGCACTATAATCCCAACCTATGTAAGGACTGTTGAATGCTATTAAGATCGCAGAAATTGTTACTATTACCGCACACAATGAGATAAAAAGCCAGCGGAGTATTTTTCTTCTCGCCGCCTTTCTTTGAGATAGCTGCAAGTTTATAATCTCCAGTTTTTCACAAATCACTTTCAAGTCATCAGCCTTCGACTCAATAACAGTTTCTCCAAGCAAAGTGCTTACGGGTGTTTCAAGCACTTTCGATATGGAGATCAACATATCGGAATCAGGAACTGACAACCCTTGCTCCCATTTGGAAATTGTTTGTCGTACCACATTCAGCTTGATAGCAAGTTCTTCCTGCGAAAGTCCTTTTGATTTTCTGATTGCTTTAATGTTTTCGTTTAACATTAGGGATAACCTCCTTTTCTTCAGTTGTTGCCACTATTGTACAAGGAATTGCCCGTTGCTGCAAGCAACTCAAATTAACATTTAAGCTTGATAGCCGTGATGGGCTGTTTAAATACACTGGTAGGTAAGAACCAAAGACAGAATGTTATACATGGGATATTTGAAAAAAGTGTGAGAAGGAAAATCTTTCGTACGATTTTTTCTAGCATTTCTCTTTCATTCATGGTACACTCAAACAAAGAGCGAAATGCGAAGAAAGGAAAGGAGAAGACATGAAGCGAAAAATAATAATGAATGCTATTTTATTTTGCTTCCTTTTTCTGTTCTCATCTTGTGGAAATACAGCTACAGGAGAGACTGTAGTACCGTCTGTAGAGCCAACCTCTCAAGCATCATCAGCACCAGCAGAGCCGCAAGAAACGTCAGAAATACTAGAAGAATACCAGAATATAGGTACATGGGATGATGGCTATCTGTTTGCCATTGGATACCTGGGATATTATACGGAAGAAGCAGCCACAGAAGCTGCCAATACATATGCACAGGAACATCAACTGGGGGAACCAGATATTTTAGTGTGCGATGGGATGGAAGGATATGTGGTAGTTCCTAAATACCCTGGAACAACAATCACAGTAAAAAAATATTTAAATTATGAAGAAAAAGAAATGGATTTAGTTGCAGAAAGTGAAAAAACAGTCATTTTGTTTTGCAATCCAAGCGACTTATATTCAAATGTTGAAATCACTGTAAAGTATAAAGATAATACTATAGTATTTTCACCCTATTTGAACTTGCAAGATGGTTCTTTAACATTGCCTCAAGAAGCCAAAAATATTTCCGTTTCTCAGCAAGACACGACAGATGAAGAGATAAGAAAAGAAATGGTAGGAACATGGCATACATTGGATGAAAATGGATACTATACCATGATAATTGATACAGATATGTCAGTAGTTATAGAACATTGGATGTCTTCCTCTGAACAAGAGGAACCAACGTTAATATCACAATCCAAAGGGAAATGGGAGGTATTGGAAGACGTTGCCGTATTAACTTATACACAAAATGGACAGACAGCACAAGGCGAATACATAATACAAATCAAAAAAACGGATAAAATCAAGTTATTATTAACATGGACCAATGGTGAACCACTTTTTTCTTTCTCTGAAACAGGAGATGAAATAGTCTTTACACAGCAAACATCTGATTAATACCAACTTCTCTCATTGGCGGTTATCTACCGATGAGAGAAGTTGTTTTATTGGGTTGAAGAAAAACCTTTTTCCATTCTATGTATGAATATAATATGATTTTAAGTAAAAAAGAAAAATTTCACTTGACAAGTGGGGAAAAATAAGGTATAGTAGTCAAGCAGTTTTCTTTTAGAATGAACTCGTAATGAATGGAGAGATGGCTGAGCTGGTCGAAGGCGCACGACTGGAAATCGTGTATACCCCTAAAAGGTATCGAGGGTTCGAATCCCTCTCTCTCCGCCACAAAAAGTCCTGTAGTTGTAATAGCTACAGGACTTTTTTAATTTCAGTGATAACCATCTTCTTATTAAAAGGATTTTTCCCTTTTCTGGGACACCAAAACATGCAAATCTCCATACAATGAAATGGAAAGGATAAGGAGAGGTGCGTTGAGAAACAGATAAGCAATCTCAACAAATCAAATCCTTTTCTTTTAATACATGGTATGGAGGGATCCAAATGCCTGAAAAGGTTTTTCCAGGACCCGTACAAGACAAGGCTTGTATTCGGGAAGCAGTGTGTATTCACACAAAAAAAATATATGATAGCTGCAAAGATAAAGATTGTATTGAAGACCTTCGCTTTTATGCTACACAAAATGCACAACCAATTATTGATAAAGCACTATCCGTGAAAGCTGGAAAAGCAGAACTTTTATATGTATCCATTGATGTAGAACCTGTGGGATTTAACAAAGGGTTCTATACTGTGGATGTTCGATATTTCTATCGTGTAACAGTAGACGTATTTGTAGGTGCTGTCCGTCCCGTAGAAGTAAGCGGACTTTGTATTTTTGATAAACGGGTTCTCCTGTTTGGCGGAGAAGGTTCTGCTAAAATCTTTAGTTCTCAATTGACGATCGATGGAATAGACGAACAAAAAATGCAGAAAACCAATATGCCGGTTGCTTATGTTGAAGCTGTTGATCCCATCGTATTAGGTGTAAAGCTGGTAGATGTTTGCGATTGTCATCCTTGCTGCGAATGTGATGTAGTAGAAATTCCTCCCTGTATTTGCGCCTGTTTTGGATGCGACCTTTCATTTGGAAATGAGTGTAGACGCATTTTAATTACTCTTGGGCAATTTTCTATTATTCGTTTAGAACGAGATTCCCAATTACTGATTCCTATTTACGACTATTGTTTACCAGAAAAGGATTGCTCTGTCAGTGGCTGCGAAGAGGAAGACCCCTGTGAAGTATTCCGTTCTGTAAAATTCCCCGTAAATGAGTTTTTCCCATCAGGAGGAACAAATTGCTGTCCCTGCAACGATTAAGTACATGAAACCAAAATAAACAGATAATACCATATTATATCGATACATCCAAATGGGCACAGGTGCAAACCTGTGCCCATTTGCTTGAAATCCATTTGACAAGTGACAGCAGTTCTGCTACCCTGTATGAAACAAAGAAATTGAATCGAGGGATCTATGATGCATTCTATTTTAGTAACTGGTGGTGCTGGATATATCGGCAGCCACACATGCCTTTCTTTATTAGAAGCAGGATATGAAATTGTAGTAGCAGATAATTTTTCTAACAGTAAACGAGAAGTGATTCGCAGAATAGAATCATTATCAGGGAAAAAAGTAGCGACTGTCGTTTGCGATCTCTGTGACTACAACTCTGTCCAAAATATATTTGAACAGTTTTCTATCCAAGGAGTTATTCATTTTGCAGGCCTCAAAGCAGTTGGAGAATCTGTTGCTGAACCATTACGGTATTACCAAAACAACTTAACTTCGACTCTTAATCTATTACAATGCATGGAGCAGAAAGAAATCTATGAATTTGTATTCAGCTCCAGTGCAACCGTTTACGGAGACCCACACGCTGTTCCCATTGGAGAAGATTTCCCTCTTCATGCAACAAATCCATATGGACGCAGCAAGTGGATGATTGAAGAAATACTGCGAGACCTTTATCAAAGTAATCCCAATTTCAGAATCGCAATCCTCCGCTACTTTAATCCAGCTGGTGCTCATCCATCTGGGGAAATAGGGGAAGATCCTAACGGAATCCCAAACAATTTAATGCCTTATATCGCGCAGGTTGCAGTAGGAAAAAGACCGTATCTTAATGTTTTTGGAAATGACTATCCTACGAAAGATGGCACAGGCGTACGAGACTATATTCATGTAGTTGATCTTGCAGAAGGTCATGTCGCTGCTCTACAACGATTAGAAAAGGCACCTGGCCTCATTACATGCAATTTAGGTACAGGGCAAGGATATTCCGTTTTAGATATGGTGCATGCATTTGAAAACGCTTCTGGCCGTTCTATCCCATACAAAATTTCAGACCGTCGCCCAGGAGATATTGCGCAATGCTATGGCAATCCACAAAAAGCAGCAGAAGAATTAGGATGGCACGCGAAGTTAGGTGTATATGAAATGTGCCGTGATACTTGGAATTGGCAATCTCAAAATCCAAATGGATATGAAGAAGGAGGGCAAGATGAAAGATGAATCAGCCCATTCTTGTAGTGATGGCAGCAGGTCTTGGGAGCCGTTTCGGTGGTGCAAAACAAGTAGAACCTGTTGGAAAAAACGGAGAAATCTTGCTGGATTATTCTGTTTATGATGCCAAACGCGCAGGATTTCAAAGAGTTATTTTTATTGTTAATGAAGCAACAGAAACCATTTTCCATGATCAAATAGGAAAACGTATTGGACGACATATGGAAGTTTCTTATGTGAGACAAGACCTCCATGATATTCCAAACGGTTTTTCTGTTCCCCTGGAACGAAAAAAACCTTGGGGTACTGGTCATGCCGTACTATCATGCCGGAAATTAATAGATGCACCTTTTGTTGTAATCAATGCAGATGACTATTATGGACCTCATAGTTTTCAGCTATTGTATAATGCCATGGAAGAAGTTGCAAACCAAATCGTCCCTTCCAGATATTTAATGACGGGATACCAATTGGAAAAAACGCTGACAGAAAATGGACATGTAGCACGTGGAATCTGTGCAATAGACCCATCTGGCTTTTTGCAAAATATTGTAGAACGCACTTTTGTAGTCAAACACCCAGAAGGTGCGGCATGGTCCGAAGATCAGGGAAAAACTTTTCATATTCTACCTCAGAATACAATTGTTTCTATGAACTGTTGGTGTTTTCCGCCTGCGTTTCTACATGAACTAGAAGAGCAATTTCCTCTTTTTTTAAAGAAAAACGAACAAGAAAACCCATTAGGAGGAGAGTTCTTTTTACCAAGTGTTGTACAAAATCTGATGCAAGAAGGAAAAGCCAAAGTGCGCGTATTGCAATCATTGGATCAGTGGTATGGTGTAACCTACCGAGAAGATAAAAAAAGCGTGATAGATGGTATCTCACAGATGACAGCTTCTGGACTTTATCCCAACGTCTTATGGAAATAAATAAAAAAATGCTCTAAAAGGAAAATTCTTTTAGAGCATTTTTGATATGTAAAGTTAAAAATCAATTATTTATTTTCTGCATCTTTCGATTCTTTTCGGAAACACATAAACCAATCAAGACAATATTGGTCATCACCTTGATATTCAACACGGTCTTTTGCTGTTCCACACGAACCGGCCGTTGGAAGAATAACATCATCTCCAGGACGCCAGTCTGCAGGAGTAGCACACTGCTCAATATCTGCTTTTTGCAATGCTTGAATAATACGTTTGATTTCGTCAAAATTACGTCCTGTTGAAAGAGGATAATATAAAATAGTTCTAATCTTGGCACCAGGATCGATAATAAAGACCGCACGAACAGCTTGTGTATTGCTGGCACCAGGCTGCATCATACCATACTGATTGGCTACTTCCATACGAATGTCTTCAATCAAAGGGAATGTAACTTCTAAATGTTTTTTGTCTTTCCATTCCAATTCCTGAATCTTACGTAACCAGGCAATATGAGAATAAATGGAATCAACCGAAAGGCCAATCAGCTTGGTGTTAAGAGCCTCAAACTCTTCCATCATTGAGGCAAAAGTCATGAATTCTGTAGTGCAAACGGGTGTAAAGTCAGCTGGATGTGAAAATAGGATGACCCATTTCCCTTTATAATCTTCTGGAAAGTGGATAACGCCTTGGGTTGTAACAGCTGTAAAACTAGGTGCGGTATCGCCGAGGAGAGGCATTTTCTGATATGTTCTTTCTTCCATAGTACTACCTCCTAATATTCTGTTATTCTTGTATTTTATTGATACAAAGATACCCATAGATAGTATATCATTTTTATCATGCGCTTACAATATTTTTGCCAGATTCTTTTGCATAAATTACAATTTAACTATTCAATCCTCAAAAACCATTGATTTTTCAAGGCTTCACGCCTGTTTTTCATTCAAACCTTATCTGTTTGCCCTTGTT
>CAWVKD010000024.1:0-4555 GCA_963929765.1 Clostridia bacterium
CGAAAACCTTTTTCATAAAGTTTTTTGTAATCAATGGCAAAAACATTCTCTACATATTCATAGGGGTAGAGTATTTGAAACATGGTATCCTCCGGTGGCTAGAAATCAGCATTACTTTTCCATGTAATCACATACAAGGTCAATCTGCTCACAAAATGTTCCATTAAACTGATTTTCAAAAAACGCACTGCCAATTGTGAATGCCCATGGTGCTGCATCCTTCACTTCATCAAGCCGTTCAAAGCTATTGATGCTGCCTGCAATACAGACAGGTGCATTCACTTCCTTGACAAATTGCCTGTTGAGAGCAGCGGCGTCTCCATTGTAGCGGTAGCCAAGCAAGTCAATTCCATACACGCCCTTCTGAAGATAGCGTTTTGCCTGTATGATCATTTCTTCGGGAGTTCCTTCCAACACAGAAGGACGTCCAGTGATCTTCCCTACAAAGGGCATATATTTGAGCTGATTGTTCTGGCAGAATGTATGGATGGAATCAAAAAACAGTGTTCCCATCAATACGTCACAGCCACATTCAACTGCCATTTTTGCCCCTGCCAGTCCTTCTTTTTCTGTATACGCAACGACCTCGAGAAATGTTGTCTTACCACAGTGTTTCATATGGGCATATAGTTCTTTCATCTGTTCCAGTGGAAGGGTTTCTTCCTTCATTCCCCAAAACTGGGCTTTGGAGTTCTGGCACTGTGCAAAGACTTCCTTGGCATTTTCCACTGTCCGGTCGTTATGAGTCAACATTACAATCAGTATGGGAGTCTTTTTTTTCATCATAAACGTACCCTATCATATTTTTATTTTTTACAACTACCAAAAAGATATCATTTCATCATATGATTGTCAAGTATTTACAATTTTCGAGTTTCCCAGCAACATTTCATAGGGATATGGGAAAAGGCAAATGGTTCCAATGCTTTCAGCTTCTCTTAATCTTTTTCTAAAAATCTCAGAAGTGAAAGAATAGCATGGATTTGGCATGATTGTGGTGAAAAGCTGTTTGCCAATCCATTGCTTTTTATGATAAAAAACGGGTATTCGGCTTTTATACCGAATACCCGTTTTGTATGCCAACCCTGTTTAGCAGATGCCAGTATCATCATTTCCTATAGGCATCTGCTGCATAGCTGGGGGAACTTACATGGTGGGACGATTTTTTGCTTCGAAAAAGGGTTATTATCAAAGAGTGAGAGATGGAGCAGTGTAGACCCGTGCAGCCATCTCTTGATCCAGCAGATACAGACCTTTGGGATCAGAACCAAATAGTTCCATTTTTTTGATCAAGTCACTGGCATTGGTTTCTTCTTCACCCTGCTCTTTTACAAACCAATCCAAGAACTGCATGGTGCGGAAATCCTTAGCATTGTATGCAGCCTCGTAGATAGTATGAATCAATCCTGTTACATACTGTTCATGCTCAAGGCCGGCCTTCAATGGATCCATAGGTGCTTTTAATGTTGCAGATGGTTTGTCGATAGCTTCAAAGGTGACTTTAGCATCATTGTTTTGCAAATACTGGATCATCAGCATGGCATGATCCCGTTCTTCCTGGGCCTGGATCTGGTACCAGTTTGCAAAGCCACTCAGTCCTTCTTCTGTATAATAGTTTGCAAAGTCCAGATAGAGGTAGGCGGAATAAAATTCTTTGTTGACCTGGTTGTTGAGTAGTTCTGCCACTTTTTCATTCAGCATGATACACGTCTCCTTTTCGGTGGGACAAGAGGGGGAATGAACACCCGCAGCAAGTCCGAAAATATATAATTTTAGTATACTATCAGATGGTATAAAATGCAAGGGGAGGCTCTTTGGTTTTTCCATAGGAAAAGCATTTTTATTTTACAAGAAGGGGAAAAACTAATTTCTCTTACCATTTTGTTCATTTTTGTGGTAAAATAAAAGAGCAGCGTGCTGTTTTTGACAAACGTAAGTCCAGTTGTCAAAGCGGTGCGCTGGTATCGTTTCGAGAGGTCAATCAGGTCAGGAGTGTCATAGGAGGGAATCGAATGATGTTTCAAAAAGGGGATTATATCATGTATGGAAGCATTGGAGTTTGCCAGGTGGAAGACGTTGGAACGCCATCCCATATTTCTGTTACAGATGCCGATCGAATGTATTATACGCTGCGTCCTGTTTACCAGACGGGAGTCATTTACATTCCAGTCCAAACAAAAGTCTTTATGCGTCCGCTGCTGACAAAAGAAGAGGTCATGGCGCTGATAGAGCGTATTCCCGAGATCGAAGAAGAACCAGTAGAAGATCGGAACTTGCGTATGTTATCCAACCGGTATGAAGCATCGTTTCGCACCCACGACTGTGAAGATTTGATCCATCTGATCAAAACCATTTACGTCAAAGAGCAAACGGTCCGACAAATTGTGTGCCGGTTACCGTAACGCCTTTTGCGCAAACAGGAGTTACAGTGACCAAATGTTGCGGTTCCCCCGTGGTAACACAAGGCCGTGATACTTGTGGAGGTACAAAAGGCGGGTCCTGCTTCTTTACCATTAGCCAAGACATCTGCGTTGCCGTTCCTGTGGAATTTGGCGCAGTTGCAACGGTTGGAGATACGTTTGTTACCTGCAACGGAGCTTCTGAGGACGACATTTGCACTGGCTGTGAGCAAGTGCCCGATCTTCCAGAACCAATCCCCACACCTGATCTCAACCCGACACCTGAGGTTCCGGCAGTCTGAGAAGAAAATCAAGGGTAGAGATTATTGTCTGCAAGAAACGATCCAAAGACGACGTTCCTTTTTTGAGCCCTATCATCATCAGAAAAGCCACACGGCCCAGGATATCCTGAGCCGTATGGCTTTTCTTTTTGTAAGATACCATGAAAAGGAATGGGATGTAAAAATGTATTGATACCTTATTCCAGTTCAAATGCACCGGTATAGAGCTGGTAGTACTGGCCCTTTTCTGCAAGGAGCTGTTCATGGTTACCACGTTCGATGATATGACCATGGTCCAGAACCAGAATCACATCAGAATTTTTGACAGTCGATAACCGGTGAGCAATGACAAAAACGGTTCGGCCTTTCATCAGAGCGTCCATACCTTTCTGTACAATGGCTTCTGTACGTGTGTCAATGGAAGAGGTAGCTTCATCCAAGATCATGACAGGAGGATCAGCCACCGCCGCCCGAGCAATACTTAAAAGCTGCCGTTGGCCTTGGGACAAGTTGGCTCCATTTCCTGTTAGAACCGTCTCATATCCTTGGGGCAGCCGGGAGATGAAATCGTCTGCACCTGCCAGACGGGCGGCTGCTATACATTCTTCATCTGTGGCGTCCAACCGCCCATAGCGCAGATTTTCCATAACCGTTCCCGTAAACAAATTGACATCTTGCAAAACAATGCCTAAGGCACGGCGCAAGTCGCTTTTTTTGATCTTGTTGATATTGATACCGTCATAGCTGATTTTACCATTGGCAATATCGTAAAACCGATTGAGCAAGTTGGTAATTGTGGTTTTGCCTGCACCTGTGGCTCCTACAAAAGCCACCTTTTGTCCGGGTTTGGCGTAGAGGGTAATATGATGTAGCACCGTTTTGTTTGCTTCATAGCCAAAGTCCACATCAAACAGACGCACGTCCCCAGTGAGCTTGGTGTACGTTACTGTGCCATCTGTCTTGTGGGGATATTTCCAGGCCCATATGCCAGTGCGTTCTTCACATTCTGTTAACACGCCGTCTTGTTCCTTGGCATTGACCAGAGTAACATATCCATCGTCTTTTTCCGGTTCCTGATCCAAAAGGGTAAAGATTCTCTTTGCACCAGCCAAACCCATTACCACAGCATTGATTTGCTGAGAGACCTGGTTGATATTGCCGGCAAATTGCTTTGTCATATTCAAGAAGGGGACTACAATGCTGACGCTAAGCGCCAGTCCAGACAAGCTGACATTGGGAGCGCCGGAAACCAACAGGAAACCGCCAACAATGGCCACAATCACATAGAGTACGTTGCCAATGTTGTTCAGGATGGGAGCTAAGGTATTGGCATACTTGTTGGCACGTTCCGACTGACGGAAAAGTTCGTCATTGAGGTGGTCAAAATCTGCCTTGCTTTCCGATTCGTGACAGAACACTTTGACCACTTTCTGTCCGTTCATCATCTCTTCCACAAAACCTTCTACAACACCCAACGCCTCCTGTTGACGGAAGAAGTAACCGGAAGATCTGCCACCTACTTTTTTTGTGACCAAAGTCATCAAAATAATGCCGATTACCACCACCAAAGTCAGCCACAGACAGTAATAGATCATGATGATAAAAACAGTGCAAACCATAATGGCAGATACCAAAAGCTGAGGAAAACTTTGTGAAATCATTTGCCGCAATGTGTCAATATCGTTGGTATAATGGCTCATGATATCTCCGTGATGGTTGGTATCAAAATAGCGGATGGGTAAAGTTTGCATCCGGTTAAACATGGTCTGCCGCAGCTTTTTCAGCGTGCCTTGGGTCATAATAGCCATCAATTGCTGGTAGATGAAACATGCCACAAGGGAAACGGCATAAAAAATAACAAGAAAACCGACGAGG
>CAWVKD010000025.1:0-5185 GCA_963929765.1 Clostridia bacterium
GGTGAGCCCGTCACCGACGCCGACACCGGATACAACGGTGAGCCCGTCACCGACGCCGACACCGGATACAACAGTAAGCCCGTCACCGACGCCGACACCGGATACAACGGTGAGCCCGTCATCGACGCCGACACCGGATACAACGGTAAGCCCATCACCTAGTGTGACACCAAGTCCATTGCCTAGTGATGAGCCGGAAACGGACCCCAACGTGGCTCTTTTAAAAGACCTGACTTTGACCCAACGCTTGATTTTAAACTGTAATTGCTACGATATAACATTGCAAAACGTACAGTCCACCAATGATGTTTTGGTCCGGGCAGATTCTTTGAAATCCCTTCAACTGACGGAAGGGACGACCCTTAACCGACTGACTATTGCTGCTTTAAGTGGTGATGTTACGGTTGCACCTCGAGGAGAAAACCAAGTTAGCACACTTCGAGTTGGTTCTGGCAGCGGAATTGTCACGGTGTCTGGGAATGTAGACCGGGTGGAGATCACAGGTGACAATCGACATATTATGCTGAAAGATGCAAACCTTTCGTCCTTGGTTATCAGTGGATCTAACAATCGTGTCAGTATGTTTGGAGGATCCTCTGTTAAAACCATTGCTGTTCGCCAGGAAGCCGAACACAGCCGAATTGTTGTTGACGGCCAAGTGGAAACAATGACCCTTAATGGTAAAGATTCTCAAGTAGCGGGAATCGGTTATATCGGGTCCATTTTGGTTACAGGTGCAGGTAGCGCAGTATCGGCCGAAAGAGGAGAATATAAAGAAACCATCGACCGCACATTACCCGAAATGAACATGGCGTTGCAAGCTCCCACTGTTGTCAAAGCAGGTGGTACATTAACTGTGACGGCGAAGTTTACCAATGTGGGATTGAGCAAAGTATGTTCCATCCAATGGTATCGTGATGGTGCTCCTGTTTCAGGGCAAAGCAACAGCGCTTTCACCATTTCAGAGGGAAAGACGGTTTCGTACAGTCCGCCGATTACGTTTTCCAAAAACATGAAGACGTCTATTACCGTGGGATTATCTGTTACATATGTATCTGGTGCAAGAGTGGATACAGTATATAAAGCGGTAACGGTTTCCATCCAAAATTATCCTGCTTCCCATTATTATGGAGCAGAGGCCCAGAGGGTGCTGAACCTTGTAAGCTGCAAATATACAGGGAAACGGAACGACTATAGTGCATCAGACAAAGAAATTTTTGTCAATGTGAAAGGCTACTCCAGCCCTAGTAAATATTTGATTTGGGTCAATTTAGCCACTCAGCGCGTTAATATTTTCCAGGGCTCAAAGGAAAACTGGAAATTGATTCGTACGGGTTTGGTGGGGACAGGAAAAGCTTCAACACCAACGCCAGTTGGCGTATTTGCGGTTACACGCAAACAAACCGGATGGTTTACTTCAACCTATACTGTGAAACCGGTAGTACGATTTAGTGCGGGATCTGGTTATGCATTCCATTCCAGGTTGTATTATCCGGGTACCAATCGCCTCCAAGATGGGCGTATCGGCATTCCGGTTTCCCATGGTTGTGTCCGTATGTATGATGAAGATATCCAATGGCTGTATAACAATGCGCCAATTGGAACGACTGTTGTGGTTTATTAAAAATCCTCTTTTCAATAGAAATATAGAAAAAACAGGGCGGTCGCAGATGCGACCGCCCTGTTTATGATTTTTTTGTTTGATCAAAGGCGTTTCTCAGTTTTTCCAGAGCCTTTTTTTCAATTCTTGATACATAAGACCGTGAAATGCCGCAAGTGGCGGCGATTTCCCGTTGGGTTTGTGGCTTTTGATTGTTAAGGCCGTAACGAGCGGTGATAATTTTCATTTCTCGGGGGGTTAAGACTTGTTCCATAGACTGGCGCAATTGTTTGCAACTTTCCCGCACATCCAGTTCCTCAGACAGGTCGATATCTGTACTAACAACATCCATCAGCGACAGGGAGTTCCCATCTTTATCAGTGTCAATTGTTTCAGACAGGGATAATTCCCCTGCATTGCGTTTTTGGGCACGAAAGTACATTAAAACTTCATTTTCTATGCAGCGTGCAGCATACGTTGCCAGCCGAGCCCCTTTTTGAGGGTTATACGTAGAAACACCTTTGATTAATCCGATGGTTCCAATGGAAATTAAATCATCTTGATCTGACGTTTGTGTATAATATTTTTTGATGATGTGAGCTACAAGACGTAAATTGTGTTCAATCAGCAAGTTACGGGCTTCCATATCACCAGCGGCATAACGTGCCAAATATTCCCGTTCTTCCTCTGCACGAAGTGGCCGGGGAAACGATCCACCACTGGAAAGACGAAGTGTAAAAAAAATGCCGTTGAGCAATAACAAGATGGATAGAGGCAGCACCTAGCCCTTCCTCCTTTCTACAGCAAAAAAGCGCTGTAACAGAATGTATGAAAGGAGGGGAAGTCCTTATGTCTTAAAGCAAAGCGTGGTTCCTATTTTCCACCTTTTTCCTGTGTACGGTCGTGCAAGATCAATTCGTGGATGGCTTGAATGCCTAGTTGGACAGCAGCATCTGTATTTTTACTGTCCGATTCATCCCATCCGGCACTTTTCCGTTCCTGGTTCCACACTACGTGGAAAGCAGATCCGCAACGCACACCCAAAGAGGATGCCACCACAAATAATGCTGCAGATTCCATCTCGCTGGCCAGAACACCCAGGCGTTTCCATGCATTCCATTTTGCCAGGAGTGTTTCAGATATAGGCATCCGTTCCGGAGCGTGTTGACCATAAAAGGAATCTTTACACTGCACAATACCTACATGAAACCTATGCCCAGATGCAGTAGCGGCTCGGGTCAATGCAGAGAGCACTTCGTAGTTGGGAACAGCCGGAAATTCAATGGGTGCATATTCTCGACTGGTGCCCTCTTGACGAATGGCGCCAGACGCAATGACAATGTCGCCGCTTTGGACGGACATGTCAATTCCTCCACAAGTGCCAATGCGCAGAAAGGTATCAGCACCAATGGCGGCTAGTTCTTCCATTGCAATAGCAGCAGATGGCCCGCCGATGCCGGTGGAAGTGACGCTGACAGGCTCCCCCAGCAGTGTGCCGGAATATGTGACAAATTCCCTGTTTTCTGCTACTTTGACAGGGTGATCAAAATATGAGGCAATTTTCTCGCAGCGAGCAGGATCACCTGGTAATAAACAGTAGCGTCCCACATCACCAGGACGGCACAAAATATGATATTGTGTATCTTGTTTTTTCATAAAAATTCACCCTATACCTTTCAAGACAATAAAAAATCTACTAAAAAACGAATTTAAAAATAAAAGAAAATGAAATAAAAATATGGTAAAAAGAGGATGATCACATTAAAATAGTCACAAAAAAATACAAATTGTAATCTTTTGTTGTTGCCATAGTTAGAGCCAGTTCATATAATAAAATCATCTTTTTGTGTAAATAACCGTAAATATTCAGAAAGATTTTGCGATTGACAGGGAGGGATGGGATGAAGACAGGGAAAACACTTCTTGTTTTTATCTTCTTAATAGGATTGGCGGTAGGTGGTTTAGGCCGTGGTTTACTGGATAACAATCGATCGGAAGGATCAGAGGATGCTTTGGTAAAAACAAGCATTACCAAAGCATCAACTTCATCAGATATAGTAGACTTACAACAGGGTTCATCCCGTGAAACAACAGTTATCAAATTAGCTTGCGAAGCTGTAGAACGAATCAAAGAAAAGGATTATAAAAGCTTTGCTGAGTTGATCCATCCGGAGAAAGGCGTTTTGTTTGCACCTTATTCTACCGTAGATCCGGATGTGAACCTATCTTTTCAGGCTAAGGAAATTGCAGAAATGCAACAGAACCATGAAAAATACATATGGGGTGTTTTAGATGGAAAGGGCACTCCCATAAAAATGACGTTGGAAGAATATTTTGATGCTTTTGTATTTGATACAGATTATTCTGCTGCACCAGAAATTGGAATTAATCGGATTTTAAAAACAGGAAATTCCCTCGAAAATGTGTTACAAGTATATGAAGATGGTACTACGATTGAATTTCATATTCCCTCAACTGATCCCAAAATGGAAGGGATGGATTGGCGTAGCTTGAAGCTAGTATTTGAACCATATGAAACAACATATAAGATCGTTGCAATCGTCCATAGCCAATGGACCATTTAAACACAATACAATATAAACTTGGCGTGTCGGCTTAATCGACACGCCTTTTTATTCTTTCCATACATGAACCAGACCTGCAGACTGGGCGTTTTTGAGCAAAATAAAAGCAAGTGGAAAAAGAAACATACCCAAAATTCCAAAGATACGCAGACCGAGATACATAAAAATCAATGTAACAAGTGGATGGATGCCCAATCGGTTTCCTACAATACGAGGTTCCAAGATATTTCGCAGAATGGTAATGATACCATACAGTAGCAGGATGCCGATGCCAAACCAAATATTTCCCATGAGAAGAGCAATGATGCCCCAAGGGATCAAGATGGTACCTGTTCCCAACACAGGTAAAATGTCCACCACGGCGATGAGAGCGGCGACGATAATAGAATAGTTGACCTGCAAGATGGAAAGCCCAATCGACAATTCTACAAAAGTGATCAGCATAATGAGAAGATAGGATTGAATCAGTCTCCCAATAGAGTGACCAAATGTTTTTGACGTATCCCCTGCCAAGGTAGAATACCGTTCTGGAAGTTGGCGCAATAGGAATGCTTTGATTTTGTCGTGCTCTGCACTCATGAAAAAGGTGCTGACCAGAGTGACAATAAAAGCAATCAACACAGAAGGGAGGGATTTAGCAGCATTGGCTACCCAGCTTACTACAAAAGAGGATGCACCTACAAGCTCTGTCTGAATAGAGGAAAGGGCGTTAGTAGTGAAAGTCCGAATCTGCTCTTCCCATTCGCTTGGCATAGTGGTCAGCAGTCCTTCTAGTCTGTTTTGGATTGACTGAATAGCAGAAGGAGCTGTTTTAGCAAACCAGCCTGGGAGTGTGGCAATAAAAGAGGCTAGTTCCGTAATTGCTTTGAACAAAAGAAAACCCAAAAGACTGACAACGATGATAACCAAGATAAGGGTGACAACAGATGAAACGGTTTTTCGGTGTAATTTTGTTCGTTTGGCGATCCAATTGATGGGTTTTTGAAGAAGAGAGGCAATG
>CAWVKD010000026.1:0-7518 GCA_963929765.1 Clostridia bacterium
GTCATACAACAGCCAAATCAATTCGCATACCAATCAAATACTCCGGTGACGGAAGAGCTGTATTGGCTGGCAAAAGACGTTCTGCAACGATGGAATAATGAAAAGAATGGACAGAAAGACGTTGGAAGGGTTTTGCCAAAAGATTACCTTTGGTTTACTGGTGATGGTACACACAATCATTTCCGAAATGCATACAGAGGCGGAAGTCGGTGGAACTATTCATTGAATAGCCCATATCAAAGCTAACGGAAAAGTGCGAGTAGTTTATCATTGGACAACCCATATTATAGAGAAATGTCAGTGTAAATGACTAAACATACTAAGAATCCAAGTTCTGTCAGCAATATTGACGAGTATACTGCTGAAATATCTGATAGATTTTGATCAATGAAAAAAGCTGCCCTAGATAAGGGCAGCTTTTTACACGGTATTTTATGAAAGCAATCCATTTTGTCCGATCGGTGGGTTGATTTGTTGCATGTGTTGGGTTATACATGTTCGAATATGTTTTACAGTTTTTGGGAATAATTTTTTTGACTATAGTTTAAGGAGGATGGTACAAATGAATACTGAATCTTTAAAAGAATACCTGGAACAGATGAGAAATGTTGATATTCGAAAAGTAGATCCAGCAAGTCTGGTGGATATAAATCAAGTAAAGATTGACAATTCCTTACCAGTAGTACAGCGAGTATCCAATTTTATTTCGCAGGTACGAAATCCGTACTGCTTTCGTATTGGTGATGTTGCTGTTAAGGTCGAATATAAAACAAACGGCCCTACATTTCAACAGAATATGGAAGACCTATTCAGAACGATGCAGTAGAAAAAGATGGTAAATGATGAGAACCGGTAGATTTCCAGGAAAAATGATGGTATAATCTTTTGCGGATTTAGTTGAGATACTCACCCGGAAAGGATTATTGGAAATGCTTGTGGTCAAAGGAGTGAGTATCATGGAAAAACAAACGATTTATCAGGCTGCTGTCTATGTCCGTTTATCCAAAGAAGACATTGAGACCGATTCTTTCGAAAAAGAGGAAAGTAACAGCATTACCAACCAAAAACAACTCATATTAAACTATTTACAAGATAAACCCGAGATCAATGTTGTTTCCATTCGAGTCGATGATGGATATACTGGAACGAATTATGACCGCCCTGCCTTTCAGCTGATGATGGACGACATCAAAGCAGGCAGGGTCAATTGTGTTGTTGTCAAGGATTTGTCCAGATTTGGTAGAGAGTATATCAATGCTGGAAAGTATATTGATCGTCTATTTCCTTATTTTGGAGTGCGATTGATAGCAATCAACGATCGGATCGATACGATAACACGAAATGCATCGGACGACTTCAGCATTATGTTGAAGAATTTAATCAATGACAACTATTGCCGGGATATCTCTGTTAAAATCAGAAGCCAGTTTGCTGTGAAACGGAAAAACGGGGAATACACAGGTTCCTTTACGCCTTACGGGTATCGAAAATGTGCAGAGAATCATAACAAACTGGAAATAGATGAGTATGCTGCCGGAATTGTTCAGGATATCTTCAAATGGAAAATTGAAGGTTACAGCCAGGCATCTATTGCTAAAAAGTTAATGGAGGAGGGTATTCTTGCTCCATCAGAGTATAAAAGGAGCCAAGGTATCAAATTTAAATCTGGTTTCCAGAAAAATGCACGTGTCAAATGGACAGCCGTTGCAGTCCGCCGTATTTTGACAAACCCGATTTATAAAGGAACACTGATCCAAGGAGTGCGGTCGAGCCCAAACTATAAAATAAAAACCGTAGTCGAAACAGATCCGAAGGACTGGGTTGTGCTGGAAGACGCTGTAGAGCCCATTGTTTCAAAAAAAATATTTCAGCTTGTACAGCGCGTTCTGAAAATGGATACAAGGACACCTCCGAATGAAGTGTGCGTTTTTCCTTTGTCAGGTTTAATGATCTGTGGTGACTGCGGCAGTCCGATGGTTCGGAAAACAACAGTATCAGGTCATAAGAAGTATGTATACTATACCTGTATTTCAAGTAAAGGTAAAGGAAAATGCAGCAGCCATCTCATTCCGGAACAAGAATTACTTGATTCTGTGCTTACACTTTTACAAAAGCACATTTCACTTATGGTTCAACTTGAGGATTGTATAAAGGCAGCAGAAGACTCGCCAAGACAGAAAATAGGCATGCAGAAACTGCATGTTCGCATGAACAAGCTGGAAGAGGAAGAAGAAAAGTACCAAAAATTAAAAGTTGTTCTTTATCAAGATTTTAAGGAAGATATTCTATCTAAAGGGGACTACTTGGATATTCGCTCACAATATGACGGAAGACTCGAAGAGATTGCCGTTGCAAAGCAGCAGCTTCAACGAGAACTGGATTTGGTAAGTGGAGAAAGAAGACATATTCCAGAATGGATTTCTGCCTTTGTAGAGCATCAAAATCTCCAAAAGCTAACCAGAGCGGTTGCGGTGGAATGTATCGATGAAATTGTGATCTACGAAGGGAAAAGAATAAAGATAGAGTTTACTCATGCGCAAGATTATGAGGGACTTATGGATCACTTGGAACGCATTGCGCAGACAAACACCTCTGGAGAAAAGGAGGTGGGCTGATGGCGCGAAAGAGTAGAAAACAAAATGCTACTATGTCGGAACAAGTGGTTAAGTGCAGTAATTCGTATTCAGTTGCTCTATATGCCCGTATTTCAGTGGAAAACGAAAAAAAACGAGAATCTGACTCTATCGGAAATCAGATCCAAATGCTTAGGGATTTCGTATCTGAGGATCCGGATATGACTGTTTTTGATATCTACTGTGATGATGATATTTCCGGAACTGATTTTGTACGTCCTGAATTCGCTCGTATGATGAATGATATTCGTGATGGAAAAGTGAACTGCATTGTTGTAAAAGACTTGTCGAGATTAGGTAGGAATGGAATAGAAACGGGAGAGTATATCGAAATGGTCTTTCCCTTTATGCAAGTACGTTTTATTGCAATCACAGACCGGTTTGATACGAAAACGAGTCAAGCAGATATTGGTATTCAGTTAAAAAACTTGATTAACGAACGATATGCCCGCGATATTTCAGGGAAAATTTGCTCCGCTATGCGGACTATGCAAAAACAGGGGAAGTTTGTAGGTGGCAGGGCACCTTATGGATATTTGCGTGATCCGAATGATAAACATAGACTTATCCCGGATCCAGAAGCAGCTCCAGTTGTACATGAACTTTTTGAAATGATAGCTAATGGACATACACTCCACTATGCGGCGGTTACTATGAATGGGAAGGGAATACCTTCTCCAGGTAGACACAATTATGATCTTGGACTTGTGAAAAGTGATAAGTTTAAAAATTCCCTTTGGTATCAACAGACCGTCCGGAGAATCTTGTTGGATAAGACCTATTTGGGCTGGTTGATCGGAGGGAAGTCGAGATCAGATTTCCAGATATCCGGAGAAAAGGGTTCCAAACCGGTGCCCGAAGATGATTGGATTATCACAAAGGGTGCCCACGAACCCATTGTGGAGGAATCACTTTTTTACAAAGTGCAGGAATATTTTACTGAGACACAAAAAGCACGAGGTTTTGCTGCGAAATACCAATGCAAGAGTCGGCAGGCGAGTATTTTTAAGGGTCATTTAAGGTGCGGCGAATGCGGGAAAGCTATGTTCTTGCGGGCTAAAAAAAATCATGGTAAAAAGACATGGTGGTACTACTGTACGCTTCACGAAAATTACAATGCATCGTACTGTCCCAAAAAATCCGTCAAAAAAGAAGATCTGGAGGCAACGGTTTTACGTTTGATACAGACGCAAATGAAATTGTTTACAGATGCACAGGAACTGATTAGAACGTTAAACAAAAGGAGTATCAGCAAAAGACGGTTCAAAATATACCAAGAACAGATTCAGGAAACAAAAAAGAAAATTGAAAACTATAGCAAAATGAAAGCCGATTTATATAGTGACTATGCTATTGGTGACCTGTCGAAAACAGAATATTTACAACGGATCGGTGTGTATGCTGAAAAAGCAGATAACCTTCAGATTTTTTTGAAAGAGCTCGAAAAAGAGGCGGAAAAATATGCGCCAGAATATCGAGGAAGTGAAAAATGGCTGCAAATGATTGAAAAATACAGTGATCGGAATGAACTAGATGAAGATATGATCGATGCATTTATTGAAGAGATTATATTATTTAACGACGGTCATTACGAAGTAACATTCGCTTTCCACGATGAAATGGAAGCTGTTCTGCTCCAGGCGTCTATGCGGAAAAAGGAGGCAGAACGGTATGCTAGATAAGAAGATGGCATATTATATTCGCCTATCTGTGGAAGATGGGGATTTGAAAGGTAAGGAAGGACAGCGAGAAAGCAATAGCGTATCCAACCAAAGAGCTTTGTTGTCAGACTATTTTCAAACCCACAGTGAATTGCATGATTATCAAATCATCGAATTTTGCGATGATGGTTATAGCGGGACAAACTTTCGGCGGCCAGGCTTCATTCAAATGATGGAACAGATCAAAAACGGTCAGCTTCATGGTGTTATGGTTAAAGATTTATCTAGGTTTGGGCGTGAATATTTGGAAGTCGGTGCATATCTGGAACTGATCCTACCCTTATACGGTGTTCGTTTTATTTCAGTGAATGATGGGTTTGATAGCGATCGCTATATCGGAACAACGGGTGGGATGGAGCTGGCTCTACACAATTTGATCAATGGGATGTATAGCAAGGATTTGTCTGTAAAAGTTAAAACCGCTATCCAGGCCAGAAATCGGCAGGGGAAATATTGTGGTGGTCAGGCTTTCTACGGGTATAAGTTGCATCCGAAAGATAAACATCGACTCATTGTAGACGAAAGTACAAGGGAAATAGTTGAGCTTATATATAAGTTGTGTATTCAAGGTATGAGTACAATGCAGATTGCTAAATATCTCAATTCTCAAGGCATTCCGTCACCAGCCCAATATAAAAAGCAACAGGGTGTGTGTTACAATGGAAGAGTGTTGCAAGAAGATATAGCATGGATAGGTGGAACTGTCCGGAAAATTCTCAATGACGAACGCTATACTGGTAAAATGGTATCAGGCAAACGGGAATCCGATGGGATACGCTCCAAAAAAACACGAAGTATCCCAAAAGATCAATGGATTGTTGTAGATGGAACCCATGAGGCAATTATCTCAGAAGAAACGTTTGTTGCAGCAAGAGAGGCCTTGCGATCACGGATACGCACTGTTAATCATAATACATCTGGAATCCGCTCCCATAATATTTTTGTATGTGGATATTGCGGGCGCAAACTGCAAAAGTCCCACGGTAAAGAAACACATCTATTTTGTATCCAAGCAAGAAGCAACGATTGTCCTAATTGTAAGGCAATCCATGAAAATCTGGAAGGATTGCAAAATAAAACTCTTGCTGCTGTAAAAATGCATGCTGACCTGTTTTTGGATCAGGCAGCCTTTGTTCGAAAGAGTATCTCGACGAAACAGAAGCAATGTCATGACGAGATCAAAAGAGCCAATCAAAAAATACAGTCTATCGTTAGTGGGAAACGTACACTTTATGAAGAGTATCGTTCTGGAAAGTATTCTTCAGAAGCTTATAAGCGTATTCAAAAAGAAAGAGCCTGTGAAGTGGAGAGGCTGGAACAACAGATAGAGTCCTTGAAGGAAAAATTGAAGGAGCGAGCCAACAAACAAAAGGAAATTCGATTTTCTGAGGAGCAATCGGAGAATTTGCTCTCTCTCAAAACCTATCAGCCAGAAATCATCTGCAGACTTGTGGATTCAGTCCGAGTTTTTGCTGATGGAAAAATTCAACTTATTCTCAAAAATAAAGATGTATTTCAACATGTGATTGAAATACTAGACAGACAGATTTGACAAAGTTTGTTGGTCACTACTTGACACAAACAGAAGGAATTATTTTAGGAATGAGCGCCAAACTGTTTACCATAGCAGGACCTGTTTTGGTGTTTGGTATCACCGCCAGTGTTCTTTATGGAATTCTCTTGGCAATCTTTGGCGGTTAACGGCAAACAAAGCCAACAAAAAGCCGGCAAAGTAGCAAACCAAAGAGAAACGAGACTGGAAAGAAAAAGGGTTCCACTCTATTTAGAGTGGAACCCTTTTATAGATTCCTATCCTGTTATATGAACTATGCATACGATTAAAGTCTTCTTCGTATTGATCTAATACTCACGTATCATATTTTCCGGAATCTGGCTGTAATCATACATGACTTCCGAATGATTATCACGGACAAGCTGTTTTTCCAACAAATGCCCGGTGGCTTTGTCAATGGTATTTTTATAAATCTTTGAAATTCTATAGTATTTATCTTTTTCCTTATGGAAATGATGATTTTCTTCCGTCAACCCATACTGAAAGGGAAATTCCCGTTCGCTTCGTAACTCACCATATAGTTTTTCATTTTCACACCATACAAGAAGCTGGATGTCTTGATCTGTGTTGTTCGCAAAACAAAAATCAATATAGTTGTAACTCACGGAAGTTCCGGAACTGAAAGGGATTCTTTTCCCTTCATCCGGAGCCAGAGCATCTGAGTGGCCGTGAAATTCCGTTACCTTCAGTGGACTATGCAGAACCAACAAGTGGATTGTATTGGCCAGGTTACACAGCCCGCCACCGATACCCGGACGGAGTTGATTGCCGATGATTACACGTCCGTCTTTATATCCTTTCCGTTTTGTAGCCTTCCCTACAACTTTCCAGAACGAAAATGTCTCTCCCGGATGAATGATGATTCCACTGATCTTCTGACATGCCAAATCGATGTTTACCGCTTTATTTTCCTGAAGCCGGAGGTCAATATCCTTTCCTCTTTTGATCAGATTCGAACTGTAACTGGAAACCACTGCCGGCAGATTCTCTTTCTGTATTGTTTTTGCATAAGGCTCTTTGTCCAGAAAATTTCGGATATGGCGTTTGCAGATTTCTTTCCGTTGAGAGATAGCATAACAGGTTGGATTGATATCACAAAATAGCATATTCTTATTCCAAAACATTTTTATTCTACCTTATCCTTCCATATATCACCAAGTCTGTGCTGTGCTGACCTGTTTCGTCTGTAAAAACGAAGAATGAGCTTTTCAATCTGCCTTTTTTTGCCGATTCTTTTTTCTGTTTTAAGGCGAATGAATTGAACCAGAATGCTGGGGATTCCACTTCGATTTGCTCCTAGAATATCGGTAAACATTTGGTCGCCAATGCAAACCACCTGGTCTTTATGTAAATCCAGCAGTTCCAAAGCCTTGCGATATGGGGCTGGATCTGGCTTGCCTGCCTCGCATATGTAAGGAGTATGGATATTTTTTATAAAGCGCTTGACCCGCTCTTCGTTGTTATCTGTTAGCAACAGTGTTTGAAAACCGATCGACTGAACCATGGCAAAAAGTTGATCAATTTCTTCCGTGGAGTCATCGCCATGATGGACCAGTGTATTGTCAATATCAAAGAGAATGCCACGAAAACC
>CAWVKD010000027.1:0-15071 GCA_963929765.1 Clostridia bacterium
TGGGAGCCGTCCAGGGACTTGCCCCGCTGGGTGGGGAGGTAGTCCTCGATCTCCCTGAAGCTGGGGTGCTGGCCCAGGAATACCCGCAGCTCGTCCTTCACGGTCTCCGGCTGCTGTTGCATCTGCCGCACCGCCCAGCGGTACACATCCCAGCCCAGGTAGATCATGCTGTTCTGCTTAAGCAGGTCGTCGTAAAATTTGTTCTGGGAGACCAGCTTGGGATTGTGAGAGGCCTCGTCGTCAATCTCGATTGCCACCTTCCGTCCGCCGTTTTCAATCAGGAAGTCGGCAAACCGGCTGTTCTGGTAGATATCGGAGAAGGGATACTGGGAGTATAGATAGCCGGCCTTTTCGGCGCCAAAGGTGTCGGAGAACAGCTCGATGAACAAATCCTCGGCACTGCTGCCGGAGGCGGAGCGGTAGGTAGACATGGAGGTCACCTCACAATCAATATCCAAATTTTTTCAGATGAGTTGAGACACTTCCGGGTGTTCTTTTCAAGATGTTTGCGATTTGCCAGATGTTATTCTTTCTCCGAAAGTACAAATCGCAGAGCTTCTCGCTTTCCTCTCTGGACCACGCTTTCCCGGTATTCGGGTATTGAGCTTTTCGTCGTTCTTTTTTCTCCTTTTGAGCCGCCTCTTTCTCTTTTCTCTGCCGCTCCAAAATAGAGGCATAGGATTCCAGGGAACAATGCTCCAATACCGCCTTTAGTGCCTCTTGTACCACCTCGTTGGCGCAGCAATCCGACGGTGGAAGTGCTCTGCCTGTAAGAGGGTTAATGCCGATGCTCAAATTTTCCACCATGGTTCTGGCCATTAAATCGTCTTTTTCATCCATCAGAAAGCTCCTTTTCCCGCACTTCTTTCAAAAGGATTTTCTTTTCAAATCCACCCCGCTTGGCTACTTTGTCTGCCCGTATTTGTTCCAGCTCTTCCAATGTCCAGCCGCGGGCTTTCACGACAGCCTGCATGACCTCCAGAAGGTCGGCCAGTTCTTCCAGGGATTTGCTTTCCTGGTACTCTGCCAATTCTTCGTTCAATTTCTGGTCCAAGAGAGCTATGTAGTCCTCGTCAGAGAGTGTTTCGCAGACGCAAGTTTTCCCATCGGCTTCGATGATATCAGGAATACAGTCGCGCACCAGTTTGTGATAGACCTTAGTAGTCATCCTTTAGCCTCCTCAAAATTTCCTCATCCGCTGGGCAGAACGCATACTGATCAATCTCATTCACAGTAATCCAGCGGATATCATTGTGCTCCAGCTTTTGAGGGATACCTTGTTGGATAGTGGCATGAAACAATGTTAGATGGACCATCAAGTCGGGATATTCGTGGATCACATCCATAAACACCTCGCCCACATCCAACGTGACCGCCAATTCTTCCTGACTTTCCCGGATGAGCGCCTGTTCTTTGGTTTCTCCGGGTTCTACCTTGCCCCCTACAAACTCCCACAGCAGACCTCTTGCCTTGCGGGCTGGGCGCTGGCAAATCATAAACTTATCCTGATCCCAGATCAGGGCTGCTACTACTTCTGTCATGCAATTCACCACCAATTGATTTGATTTCTTCCTTAATGCCAGTATAACCACTGTCAGGTTTTGGGGCAAGATGATTTAGGAAAAAGAGCTATCAGTTCCAACTTTTTCAATTGGCAAGCTGCCGTATTCGAGGGTACAATCGCTCCAACCAGAATCAAGAAGCAGCAGTATTATACTGACTGTTTCCAATACCCAAAACTCTCTTAATTTTGCGGATCATTCCTTCCGGTACACTTTTATCTGGCTGGTCATGCTGTTCGAAAACTAAAGGAAAGTGGCACAGACTCAAAATTAATTTATACCTCAATAGTAACGCTAAATATCAGTCAGGACGTAAGTCAGGCAGAAATTGATCTTGCACGACATTTGAAAAGCTGAAACTTGCTTTTGTAACCCCTCACTTCTCCCCCCCTTCTTTCCACATACATTTTTCTCCAAAAATCGTGCGAATTTATCATTTTTTCTTGAGTTTTTTTGCTGAACCTGATAAGATAATTAAAACGCTGTTGGTGTTGAATATATGCCAAGGCAGATGGATGAAGAGAAAAGCACTCTGTCAGCTGGCAGAGTGCTTTTACTTTAATAGCTCGGGAGGAGAAAATTTATGGCCGTCAGTTATAAAAAGCTCTGGAAATTACTGATTGATAAAGACATGAAGAAAAAAGATTTGTGTGCAAAGGCAGGCATCAGCCCTGCTTCAGTAACAAAGATGGGCAAAAACGGTCATGTGACAACAGAGATTCTCCTGAAAATTTGTACAGCTCTGGATTGCCAGATTGAAGACATTATGGAGTTTATACCAGAGGACAAATGACTCCCTGACGCCAATAAAGACGAGGTGATTACCATGCCAAAATATCTTGATTTATTTGCGGGAGCCGGAGGTTTGTCTGAGGGGTTTATCAGAGCTGGTTATGAACCCGTTGCTCATGTGGAAATGGACGCAGCTGCGTGCTATACATTAAAGACGCGCGCCGCATACCATTGGCTCAAAAAGCAACAGAACCTTGTGCCATATACCCGCTATTTAAAGGGTGAAATCTCGCGTACAGATTTTTATGATCTGATTCCTGAAGAGATATTGGGTTCTGTTCTCAACTACGAAATTTCACAGGAGACCCTGCCCAGTATCTTCAAGGACATCGATGCGCTTCTGGGAAATGAAAAACTCGATTTAATTGTGGGAGGCCCTCCGTGTCAAGCTTATTCCATCGCTGGACGCGCCAGATCTGAAAACAAAATGGTTGGAGATAAACGAAATTATCTATACAAACTCTATGCAGAATTCCTGAAAAAGTATCAGCCGAAATACTTTGTGTTTGAAAATGTTCTTGGCCTTTTGTCAGCCAGGGACGAAGACGGCACTTTGCATTTCGACAATATGCGTAAATTGTTTAAAGCATGCGGCTATACAACAGACTTTCGTCCACTGAATGCATCAGACTATGGAGTGCTTCAAAATAGGAAAAGAATTATTTTAATTGGTTACCGCGGTGAAAAAACAGATTTTTATCCAGAAATTCCTGTAGTTAAGAGCAAACATAAAGTTGGAGAACTATTCTGCGACCTTCCCCCAATTAAAGCTGGAGAAGGTGTTATTACACCAGTGGAAACAGCCCATTACACTGGAAAGTATCTTTTCAGCTCCAAAATAAAAGAATATGACAAAGAGCCAGTCACATTTCATCAAGCACGTCCCAATACTGCACAAGATTTGGAGATATATCGCATTGTCGTTGACACTTGGAATAAAAGCAAGACAAGGATAGCGTACACGGATCTTCCTGAGCGGTTGCGCACTCATAACAATACCAAAAGTTTTCTGGATCGATTTAAGGTTGTAGCCGGGAACCTAACCTGTGCCCAAACAGTTGTGGCGCACATTTCCCGTGATGGGCATTACTTTATCCATCCGGATATCAGACAAAACCGTTCTCTTACACCAAGAGAAGCTGCCCGGATTCAAACATTCCCTGATAATTATTATTTTGAATCAGTGACTGGGAAACCATCCCGAACACTTGCTTATAAGCAAATCGGTAATGCAGTTCCCGTTTGTCTTGCTTACAGCATCGCTGATGCATTATTGGTTCGATTTACAGAAGGTGACAAAAATGTCGAAAAATCAAACACTTGATGAATTCTACACTGCTTTCAGGGAAGAGGTTTTGTGTGCCTCTGATACCGAAACCAGTGGCTGGACCATAGAAGATTTTCTCACAAATGTCATGATGGAATATCTGGAAGAAGCAGGCGAGGTAACAGATCCTGTTATCTGTCCTTTCCGAGGATACGGTCTCCAGATGAACGGCTATGCAATTTCTGAAGACTACGAATCAGTTGATATTTTTGTCAGCATTTATTCTGATACAGAACTACCACGCTCAGTATCCCAGACGGATGTTGACGCTGCCATTAAGCGTGCGATTCAGTTATACCACAAAGCCATCAATGATCTGTATACATCTTTTCAAAAAGATAATGACACCTATGAGTTTGCCATAACATTACACAAAAACAAGGACAACATAAAGCATGTGCGGATCTGCGCACTGACAAATGGGCTCGTAAAACCGATTACCTTAAAGAACATTACCATCGGTTGCGCAGAGGTCTCTTTCTCTTTGTGGGATATTGATCGATTGTATCGCTGTGTTACTTCCGGCAAAATGCGGGAAACGATAGAAATTGATTTTGAAGAGAAGTTCCAAACAACAATTCCCTGCATTGAAAACAGCACCAGCAAAAAATACAGTGTTTATTTGGCCATCATTAATGGCGATTTGTTGGCTACTCTTTATGATGAGTTCAGAGATCGTTTGCTGGAGAAAAATGTTCGCTCATTCCTTCAGGTAAAAGGCGGTGTCAATAAGGGAATTCGTGATACTCTGCGGGAAGAGCCTGATATGTTCCTTGCATATAACAACGGTATTTCTGTTACAGCGGAGAGCGTGGAAATTGTCCGCGATGAAAATGGAAAACCATCCATCAAGCGTATCAGAGATATGCAGATTGTTAACGGTGGTCAGACTACTGCATCCATCTTCAATGCCAAAAACGACCGCAAAATCGTCGCAGATTTGTCACAAGTTTTTGTTCATATGAAAATCTCGGTGATACATTCTGCAGAGGATATGGATGAAATCGTCCCCAGAATTTCGACCTTTGCCAACACTCAAAACAAAATACAAATTGCAGACTTTTCGGCCAATGATCCCTTTCACAGACGTATCGAAGAGCTATCACGTACCATTTGGGCTCCTGCCCAAGGTGGCCTGAAACCGCGAAACTGGTTTTATGAACGAGCACGTGGTCAGTATGCAGATATGCTCACCCGTGAATCCACTACCAAACGGAAAAAAGAATATAAGGAAACGCATCCCTTGTTCACAAAAACAGATCTTGCCAAGTATGAAAACACTTGGGATCAACTCCCTTGGCAGGTCAGTGAGGGAGCTCAAAAGAATTTCCATAAATTTATGCTTCGCTTGAAAGAGCGCAAAGGTTTTGTTCCGGATGAAGTTTATTACCAAAATCTTATTGCCAAAGCAATTCTGTTCCGTCAAACCGAAAAGCTCGTCCAAAGGCAACAATATGGCGGATACCGTGCCAATATTGTTACATATACACTGGCTTTTCTCTCTTTCAAAACCGCCCAGTGTATTGACTTGGAGCGGATATGGAAGGAACAGGCGCTCACCCCGTCTTTGGAGTATGAAATTGTTGAGATTTCCAAGTTTGTTCAGGCGATAATTGTGAATCCTCCCGGTGGGGCCAATGTAGGCGAATGGTGCAAAAAAGAAAAGTGCTGGCAGGCGATCCGCGAGCATGAATACACAATCAGCGATAAACTTCAGAGCGAACTGTTATCCGTAGCACGACCGGAGGCTATCAGTCAACCAGCAACCGGAAGTATTGATTCTCTTACAGAAGAAGAACTTGCGCTCATCGATGAAGCTTCAGCTATTCCGGCAGAGACTTGGTTTGCTCTGTCGCGCTGGGCCAAGGAAACGAAGAACTTCCAACCCTGGCAGCGCAGCCTGCTGTTCTCCGTTGGTACTTTGGCCGCTCGAGGACAGAAGCCCAGCATAAAGCAAGCAACACATGCCGTTAAAGCCTATCAGGCTGCACTTCAAAAGGGCTTTACCATTTGACACGATAGGAGGGATAGCCATGATGGAATGGCAAGACTATGTAGCACAACTGCTGTCACAGAAAAGCAGTTTCGACGGAATTAGTCTATCCTTTGAAGATAACGCTCATTCTGTGGGCATACCTCCTATTATCAAAGCCAGCGTTTTAATGCTTGATAAAATGATTGCACACCAGGGAAAATTCAACATTCTTGTTTTCCCGGAACGTATTCAGTCAATTTTTATCTTTACACTGATCAAGTTGCTGCACAATATAGCTGAAGGTAAAATCGAGCGTGCTTATGATCCTGAAGCGTTTAAACCTGGTGAAAAATTAAAACTTGGAAACGCTGTTGTTGAATTCGTCGGCATAGAAGGAAGAAACAGTGAACAAAGAATGCGGATTAAAGTCGTTGATAAAGGTACGCCGCTGATCATTGATGCTCCTATTGAAAACTTTCCGTTGTTTCAACGAACCAATACACAACGACGTTTGAGTACTTACAATCAATATATAGAAGAAAAGAGGAAGTTAGAAGATGTCTCTGGTTGCCTGACACCAGATGAAAAATTCCTAACATTGCTTTCCGATTACAGAACACACATGGATAGTTCTATCGTAAATATGACCTCGGTAATCAATGCCAAAGAATTGTTTTCTATCTGTAAGTTGTGTGGCCGCGATATTAAGGACATTCTTCTTATTGGGCATGCTGATTATGAGGGAAATGTCAGAAATATCGGTGCCGGGCAACTTGATGGTATTCCTGCCATTGTTCTTGCATCAGATTTATATGCAATAGCTGCACTGGCGGAACAAGGACATCCTATTCAGTCCATTATTATTGACGGCTCCAATGCCAATGCTCTGCTGAGTCAGATGGACGCACTTGATGAATTGATGCGTTTGGGTGTTCCAATCACATGCGTAACTGATATCGTTAACTCTTTTGATTTGCAACCATTCCTGGACAGGCAGTTTAATCTGTGGCGATGGGATGAGACCAGCATTACGGAGCGCCTTTATAATGTCAGCACGCTGAGTTCTGACCGAAAAACCAAACACTGCGCAAAGCGGAAAGTTGAATATCTTGCGATGGACGGCAATGAAGTTAGTATTGCTATTCGCAAACTATATTCTCATCGGGTAGAGGCACAAACGCAGTCCGCTCAAATGCTCAAATTGTTTGACAGATTGTTTTCTCTCTCGTTCATTGCCCTTCGCGAGACGGTCCCTTTTGTTGAAACCCAGCTGTCCCAGCCAAGGCTTACTCTGGATGAGTGTGGGAGTATTCTTGCGTGTGAACGGAATTACCTCGAGCCCAAAACTTATGATGATTATGTCACAATTATAGATTGTTTGAAAAAAATCTTTACTAAGGGATACCCTCTCCCCAAACATAATGCTTTAGCTGACATATTGCAAAAGGAAAAATATAAAAGCCTCTGCATTGTTGTTCCAGAACGCTTTGAAAAAAAGCATGTACAGGAATACTGGCAGATGTGGTGTCGCAGGCAGCGGCTCATCACGCAGGTTTATGTTCTGTACCCGGCAGAGTATTATCCTGTGCAGGCATCACAGTTTTCTGCAACAATCGTTGTCGGTTGGCTGAAGCGCGCTATTATGCGAAAAATCCTTTATGGTTTTAATACTCAAATATATACGGTTTTGCTGTATGACTACGAAAAACGCTGGAAGAACTACGATACAACAAAGTGGAATGCAGCCCTTGACAGTTTTCAAAATCGACAGGCCATAGAAAAGTCTTTTAATACGAAAAAAATTCATGTGTCTACCAGCCGATTTAATCCGGTACAACCTGTTCCGGAAGACACTCCGAAAACGGATGAGTTAGCTGAAATTGAAGTGGTTCTCCGGGAAAATAAATACCGTCAATATGTTGCCAGCGGCGGACAGAAAGCTGCAAATGAAACAACAGAAGCAATCCCCGTTAACTATGTAGGTGGTTACCTGGCGTTTTATCGTACTGGTCATAAGGTTATTTCAGCGACCAATATTATCATGAATGACGCTGACAAAATAGACTCTGTCCTGCCCGAACAATTAAAAATGGGTGATTTTGTTGTTGTCCGTGAAACTTCTAAAGACCTGATCCGTGAGATGGCGGATGTAATTTTAAACCGATCAGGAAAGACTGAAATGCGGGAAATGGCAGGTAAGTGGAAAGAAGCTCTGGAAATTGAGACATTGTTTTATTCAGATGACGAAATCTATCAGCACTTGCAGGATGCCGGGTGTTCCAAAGGGCAACAGGCAGTACATGGTTGGATTCATGACGATGATGTTATTGCTCCACAAAGCAAGCAAGACTTAGAGTATATCGCTGTGGCGACTGGCAGCAGCGTCTTAAAGGAGCTGCTGGATCAAGTATATGATGCAGCGCAAATAGTCCGCAGCGCTCATGTTCAGGCTGGCAGAGTGTTATCAATGCAATTGAGAAACCGGATTGTTGAAGCATTAAAGGGGTATGGAGATATTGATCCTTTCAACATCTGGGAACCTATAGAAATGCAGGTTGATGGAATTGGGACGGTTCGTATCTTGAAGATCATTGATATTGGAACGCCTATAACAGTTGACATAGCAGATACCAACCGCCTTATTGGTGATGAGTAAGGAGTTTTGTTATGGCCATCATGATACCTTCTGTGATTTCTCCGGAGGTGAAATCCAATGCAGAACGCAAAATTTTCGAATGGTTTCAAAATGCACCTGGAACAGACAAATGGATCGTCCTGCATTCTCTCGGAATTGCAACCCACAATAAAGTAATATACGGAGAAACAGACTTTCTTGTCCTTGCTCCCAAGCTGGGGATTTTTGCAATCGAAGTTAAAGGTGGCCGGGTCAGACGAGAGAATGGTATCTGGTATTTTACCAACAGATATGGCAAGACAAACAGTAAAGTTCGGGGACCGTTTGACCAAGCCAGAGACGGAATTTTCAGTATTGTTGATGCGATGAAAAAACGTATCGACATTGAGCATCGTCATATTGAAAATGTGCTGTTCGGTTACGGCGTTATGTTTCCGGATATTGAATTTACTTCTACTGGAATTGAAGAAGAACAATGGCAGGTGTTTGACTCCCGTGACGGTGCAAATGTAAAACAATTTATTAAACGGCTTTCAGATGGCGCCAAAGCTAAATGGGAGTCCCACTATGGTCCTGTCAACGATTCTAAACTCCCTGATTCTTCGGATGTCAGATATATTGCATCGCTTCTTCGTGGTGATTTTGATTGTACAGTCCCGATGAGTGCACAGCTCCGCAATGCAAGTGATGCACTGATTGCGCTGACAAAAGAACAATATCGTTGTCTTGACCAACTGGATGACAATCCAAGATGCCTTATTCAAGGTCCGGCAGGTACTGGGAAAACACTCCTTGCTATTGAGGAAGTTAAAAAGTCTGTTGCACGCGGTGAGAAAGTCGCATTGTTCTGTTTTAATGCCAATCTTGCAGATTGGCTAAGCAGTTACTTTGAAAACATGCCGGAGGCTGTGCGTCCTAAGTATATCGGGACATTCCATAAGTATATGACTCAGGTTGCCAGAGAGGCTGGCCTTCTACCCATATATCCACAAGATTCGGATAAGATTCAACAGTATTACCAGAGCGATCTTCCTGAAGCTGCAGCAATTGCGCTGTTGGATGGTGGTGAGCTGTATGACAAAATAGTGGTGGATGAAGCACAGGATCTGATACGGGACAGTTATTTGGAGGTTATGAGTACTTGTCTGGAAAAAGGCCTTTCCAGAGGTCGCTGGACGATGTTTGGAGATTTTTCCATGCAGGCAATTTATGCAGATGGTATGTCCGGTGCCGGGATGATAGAGAAGCTGGAAGATCAAACCGCTTTTATTCGTTTCAAACTAACAATAAACTGTAGAAATACAAAGCCAATCTGCAAGGAAATCGAAACCGTAACCGGCTTTAAGGCTCCACATAATCTTTGGACCAAGGTTGATGGTCCTCCGGTACAGTACATTACTTGGTCTACAATGGAAAACCAGTGTAAAAAACTGCAGACACTGCTTAAACAGCTGGCAGACGCACATATCAGCCCTGAGCAAATCACAATTTTGTCCCCCAAGCGAAGAGACGATTCAGTTGTTTCCATGCTTGACGGGTATCCGATAAAAGATTTTAAAGTGCCAATTGGAGTGAACACAACTTTTTGTACGATTCAGGCATACAAAGGCCTTGAAAATACCGTAATCATCCTGACAGATATTGAAAATTTTTCTTCAGATAAGCTGATGTATGTCGGTCTGAGTCGTGCATGCTCTGGTCTGTTCATTTTGGAGACAGATGCAGCCAAGAGAGAATACGATAACCTTTTGATGAGGAGGCTGTTCAATGAGTGATACCCGGCGAGATCAATTGATTGATTATATTGAAAAAGAGTTTATTGGCCCGGATCCCATTGACTGGCCGGGTATGACGCAAAGTAATGGTGAGGAAATTCTAACGACCGATCCTCCCCGGACACGATACATTGCTGGCATTTTGTATCCGAGAGAGACGACGGATACGGATTCAGATACCCAAGAAGGAGAAAGTGAACCCGTAATAGATCCTGAGGGTGAAGATCTTGAGGTTGAAGATCCTGGTGCTGAACCGGCAAAGAAATCCAGAGCTACCCCTGAGTTTCTGGAAAATGCGGAAGAACTGATCAATCGCTCCAATGCATACAGGCAATCGGCAATCAGCATCACTGTCGCCATCAAAAGAGAAGACAACATTCGTGTGAAAGTATCGGCAGGTACATATACTACACTAACAGCTATTGATCCCAAAACCGAGCGAAAAGTTATAACATATCCACGTACAGCGCTTTCTTGGGAAAATGACGGAAATCCGCTTATACTTCCCACTGCTGATAAAAGTTTGCGCAAGGAACCTATCGGGAATACGGGATTGCAATTTGACATTACATATCGCTATAGGGCCGGAAACAGCACAATCTATACCTTTACACTGGAAAACACCAAGGGAAAAAGGGGCTCTTCCGTCAGAGACGATGAATGTTTCTTCCAAGTCAAATTTACATTATTTTCCGAAAAAGGTTTTTCCCCGCTTTCTGAAGGACAGCGAATTACCGAAGATGAGGATTACCGTTCCAACCAGCTCTTGTATCGCGATATCCACAATTATGCAATAGGACATGGCTGTGCTGCCGATTGGGAGGAATCTGATACCGTTGGATGGATTTCCACGGCTACTTTCCCCCGATATGATATTAAACCAATTGTCCCCAGCACGATTGACGGCGTATCTCTTGAGATGCTTAAAATGAGCCCTTATGGTAGTTTCTCCGAGACAGTCAGCGAGCTTCGTCTGATGTGCCAAAAGTACCGTGAGTGGATTAATGGACTTCGTATAATCCGCAAGAGTTTGTCACCCGAATATGCAATTACAGCAGACAGGCATATCCGTAACTGTGATATTTGCCTTTCCCGCATGGAAAAAGGCATCGATTTGCTGGAACAAAATAAAGAAGTGCGAACTGCGTTCCAATATATGAATCTGGCGATGCTGATGCAACAGCTTCACTATAATCTTCCGTTGCAGCGATGGGAAGATGATGGAATCAATGATATCCGTTTAATCAATCCGGTAAATCTTCCGGAAGTAACAAACAGCAATACATGGTATGGGGACAAAACACGCTATGGTAAATGGCGCCCATTTCAGCTTGCATTTGTATTGATGAATCTTCGCTCCATGTATGACCGTGATTGCAACGAGCGTGGTATTGTAGATTTAATCTGGTTTCCAACTGGCGGTGGTAAAACAGAAGCGTACCTTGGCCTGTCCGCATATACAATTTTTATTCGGCGCCTTTTGGACAAAGAGGACAAGGGAACTGCTATTCTTATGCGTTATACATTGCGCCTGCTGACCGCACAGCAGTATGAGCGGGCCTCCGCTATGATTTGTGCATGTGAGCTGCTTCGCAAGGAACACGAGGATCTGTTTGGAAAGAACAGGATTACTATCGGCCTTTGGGTTGGCGGCACGACGACGCCCAATCATATGGATGGTTCCGAAGGTGCTGTAAAAAAATTTGAAAAGCTCAAACAAGACGGCAAAGAGAATCCATTTGTCATACTAAAGTGCCCTTGGTGCGGCGCCCAAATGGGTGCAATTCAGCGTGGGAATATTTGGGAGATTGCCGGATATAAAAAAGTGATGGGCCCACACGGGAAAGCCAAAATTGTGTTCAGATGCCGAAATCGTAATTGCGACTTTTCAAAAGAAGACCTTCCCCTGTTTGTGGTAGACGATGCCATCTATGAATCAACGCCTACATTGTTACTGGGGACAGTGGACAAATTTGCCATGTTGCCATTCCGGCCAAAAGCACAGTGCCTTTTTGGCTATGAAAATGGTGAAAAGAAAACATCTCCAGACCTCATTATCCAGGATGAGCTTCACCTGATTTCCGGCCCTCTGGGTTCTATGGTTGGTCATTATGAAACTCTGATACATGAACTCTGTACAGTCAGGACTCCGTCTGGTGAAATCCATCCCAAAATAATTGCGTCCACAGCAACAATCAGCCGGGCCAAAGCTCAGTGCCACGCCTTGTATGGCTGCAAAGAAGACAATGTTTTCCAGTTTCCTCCTCCTGGCTTGGATGCCGGCAATTCTTTCTTTGCAAAAGAGGATCACGGGCAAAATGGACGGCGATATGTCGGCATTCTTGCGTCGGGCTCATCTTCTGATGCAACAACTGCGATTCGCTTATTTGCAGCGTTGTTGTATGGGGCAAAGGCAATGAAAGTTGAAAAAGAATCTGACAGAGATCCCTATTGGACAAATATCGGATATTATAACAGCATCCGCGAACTCGGACAAGCTGCCACATGGATTCGGGCGGATATTGATCAGCATTTGGATGTCATGTATAAGCGCCGTTTTGATGATAAGCGCTATCCGACAAAGGAAGAATATCGCAAGTGCAGACGCTACATCTGGCGCGACGAAGAACTTACCAGTCGTATTTCCGGCAGTGAAGTTACTGCAAGCCTTGCCAATCTTGGAATTCGCTACTCCGGTGAAGAAGATGCAGCGGGCAAGGTTAAAGAACATCCTATCGATATATGCCTTGCAACAAACATGATTTCTGTTGGCCTTGATGTATCAAGGCTCGGCCTGATGACAGTTGCCGGTCAACCTAAAACAACTTCGGAATATATCCAGGCAACAAGCCGTGTCGGTCGAAATGCCACGGATGCTCCCGGTATTGTGTTTGTGCTTTACCGTCCAGGCCGCCCCCGGGATAAATCTCATTATGAACATTTCAAATCTTATCATTCCAGAGTATACTGCAGTGTCGAACCTACCAGTGTTACACCTTTTTCAGCACCTGTCCGCGAAAGAGCTCTGCATGCTATTATGATTGGAATGATGCGACTTGAAAATGACAGCCGTTTCAACGAAGATCCGCCTACCTATCCTGATAAAGAACTGCAGGGAAGAGTGCTCAGCATTATCGAAAATCGCGTGGACGATATCGACAGCGAAGAACTGGATGCAACACTGAACCGGATTGAGTATATTCTCCAATGTTGGGAGGACTGGAATCCGAGAAAATGGGAGCCCGCAAAAAACCCAGACCGGTCTTATGCCGACCCGGTTCCCCTGATGTATTCTGCCGGCAGTCATCCCAATGAGGCATGGGGAGGCCGCGGTATAGAAACCCCAACTTCCATGCGAAGTGTGGATGCATCCTGTGAAGCCGAAGTTTTGACCAACAGATATATTGCGAAGGAGGGCGAAGATGGCATATTCAAATAAGCCAATGCGCCGAAGTGCTTTGATTGGCCCGTGGGGTGTGGGGGCAATTGTACCGTTCCCAAATGATGAATCACTGATGATTGCCGGTCTCGATATGTGGCGCTATAATGATGCCATTCCGTTTATCATTAAGGATGAACGTCTGCAGCGCCGCTTGGGAGTACAGGAGCTTCGCTGGCCACCTGACTTCAGGGAAAGAACGCAGATCCCCAAAACTGTTTTTTGAAAATTCCTGCTGTACGATTCCCAACATGGCACTATTGTCCATTCTGCGGTACGATGCAAAAAACAACATTGTATCAACAACAGCCCGAGTGTGATTGCTATCAGTGGCCCAATGGTCGTAAATGTAATCCATCATTCCGACACAAAAGAAAGCTGATTCCTGAACGATTCATTGTCATCTGCCCTGATGGGCATATTGATGATTTTCCTGTAGCGGAATGGCTTCATCATGGCAGTGGGCATACATATGTCCCCATTGAAAATGGCGGAAAATGCAAAATTAGAAGAAGCACCGGGGGTGCCTCTGCATCATTAAGTGGTGTTTTCTACGAGTGTGCTTGTGGCGCTAAAAAATCCATCGCAGGTGCCACCATGCCAGGAGCACTTGCAAAGATTGGCTATAAATGCAAGGGGGCAAAGCCTTGGTTGGGGATGGATGCTGACCAGGACCATCCTTGCGGAAATGCTGAAATTCGTGTGGTTCTCCGCGGTGCTACTAATGTATGGTTTGCAGATACCAGAAGTTCTATTTACATTCCTACCGATGATGAGCAGACTGCGAAGAAGATCATTGCTATTTTGGATGAGTTTTTCGAAATACTTAACTCATCACGGGTAGATGGAGAATGGAACCGTGGGTTCATTAACATTCTGGCTGAGCGGAACCATGTTGATCCGGATGAACTATATAATGCTTTTGCCCGCCGGGCTGAAGGCTTGGAAGGACTGCCTGATGTCACAGAGGACATGACCGAAGATGCTTACCGCTTGGCTGAATACAACGTTCTCATCAAGAGCAGTGGAAGCGATGCACAGCCATTCCATTCCCAAAACTATCCGATTGCATTTTATGATCCAAGCATAAGCAAATATTTTAAGAGCATTTCCCTTGTGCACAAATTGCAAGAGACCCGTGCGTTTGTTGGTTTTTCCCGCGCCGAGCCAAAAGAACTGCCAATTTCTGAGCGCAAAAAAATGCTTCGGATTGGTAATGACAACTGGTTGCCCGCGATTCGGGTACAGGGTGAAGGTATTTTCTTTGAGTTTAACAAATCTGAGGTGGAAAATTGGGCAAAACAGCCTGCTGTTGTGGAAAGGCTGAAGAACCTGCAGACCGCCTACAAGAAATCCCGTTTTGGAGCTAATTCTTCAGGTAATTTACGGCCTGAATTCGTACTGATTCACACATTTGCTCACTTGCTCATTAACCAACTCAGTTTTGAATGTGGCTATGGTAGTTCCTCTATTCGCGAGCGCATTTACTGCGAAAAGACTGATAATGAATACGGAATGTATGGCGTCTTGATTTACACGGCGTCCGGTGATTCTGAGGGTTCTCTT
>CAWVKD010000028.1:0-72842 GCA_963929765.1 Clostridia bacterium
TGGAGATCAGTATGCCAAAGAAGAGCCTGCTGTGCGTCAAGAGGCTTTGCGTACCTTCGGCCTGGCCCACAACATCGAAAAAATGCGAACCGATTTGGAACGATATGGCATTACCTATGACTGTTGGTTCCGCGAATCCTCTTTACACGAAAGCGGATATGTGGATGAGACCATCCAAATATTAATCGATCAAGGATACACCTATGAAAAAGATCATGCACTTTGGCTGAAAGTCACGGAATTAGGTGGTGAGAAAGACGAGGTTTTGCGTCGTAGCAATGGCGTGTACACTTATTTTGCAGTAGACATTGCATATCACCGCAATAAGTTTGAAGTTCGTGGTTTTGACCAAGTCATCGATGTTTTAGGCGCAGATCACCATGGTCATGCATTACGTTTTCAAAAAGCCATTACTGCTTTGGGAATTGATAGCAATCGTCTCCATTTTCTTATTATGCAATTGGTACGTCTGGTGCGGGACGGAGAAACGGTAAAAGTATCTAAGCGAAGCGGAAAAAGCATTACGCTATCTGATCTTCTAGATGAAATTTCAAAAGATGCCGCCCGTTTTTTCTTCAATTCCAAACCCACTACGCATCTGGAATTCGACATGGGGCTGGCCGTACGGCAGGATTCAGAGAATCCGGTATATTATGTCCAGTACGCTCATGCCAGAATTTGTAGTCTCATTGCAGCACTGGCCGCTCAAGGCGATGCTGTCCGTCCTGCTGGAGAAATCGATGTCAGTCTGCTTTCCACTCCTGTAGAGCAAGCTCTGATTAAAACATTAGCGCAACTTCCAGAAGAAATTCGTCTGGCGGCCAGAGACTATGACCCTTCTCGAATCAATCGTTACCTTGTTGCACTGGCTGGTGACTTTCATCGTTTTTACAATGCCAATCGCATCAAGGAGGAAGCACCTACCCTCCTGCATGCACGGCTTAAATTGGCAGATACTGTGCGTTCAGTACTTGCTAACTGTCTTTCACTCATCGGTGTTACCGCACCTGAAAAAATGTAATTTGTGCAATTGATCAGCACGACCTGATGAAAAAGGAGAACCGCCAATATGGATGACATACCGTTACCATTGCCGTTCCTTTTGGACGGCATAGTTGAAACTTCCCTAGAAAACAAAGGCATGCCAAAAGGGAGATGTCTCATTCAATGGGTTTTGGAACACCCGGAAGAACTGCTTCAAAAACAAGAAGCATTCTCTAAAGCAGGAGCAGACGGGTTGTGTACGCCAACTGGCTTTGCCAACCGGCCCCGTTTGACACCATTTGGCCATGGTGATCAAGTGGACTTTTACAATCGCCACCTAGTAGCGCTTACGAAAAAAGCTGCCAAGGGAAAGAAGGTGATTGGCACATTATCATCCACAGGGCTTCAGATGCCCCCCCAGGGAGAGACAGATATAGAAACTCTGGTAACTGTTTATGCAGAACAGGTGAAAAGCTTGGCTGATGCGGGAGTTGACCTGTTTTTAGCAGATTCTATGACCAATATTGCGGAAGCTCGAGCCGCCATTTTAGCGGTTCGTGAACAGACCAACTGTCCTATTCTCGTTACATTTGCTTGCGACGGTGAAGGCCGCACAGAATCAGGTGGAGATATACTAGCGGCACTCATCATCTGTCAGGGAATGGGGGTTTCTGGTTTTGGTCTTGGGCGTTTTTTCGGTGACTTATCAGATCTTTTGGAACAAATAGATCGTCTTTCTCACTATACCCAAGTTCCTTTAATGCTTCTTCCCCGTTTGGATGCATTTTCCACTTCATGGAAGCCGGAAGCCATTGCAGCTATTGCACCAGTCTTGGCCAAAGCGGGGGTGCAAATATGTGGTGGCGGAGCATCTGTTCCCCACATCGCCGCACTGCGCGCCGCTATTGACGCCATCGATTTTTCACGTTTTGATGAAAACAATATTCAGGAATCGGACGAGCTTCCTTGTGCTTCTGAACGGGAAGTGCGTTTCATTTCTCCTTTGATTGATGTTGGAGAAGAGATCATTTGTTCCCCTCATTTTGTGGAAGATTTATTGGCTGCAGAAGATGCACCAACAGGCGCCAATAAAGTTTTTATCAAGGATGAAGACGATTTGGACATCTTTGCAGAAAACCAGTACATGATTCAGGAAGCCCTTTGCCTTTCTTCCGACAACCCCGCCATTTTGGGAAAAGCACTCCGCATTTATAATGGTCGCGCTTTTTATGATGGCACAGACGGCCTGGAACCTGAAATTCTTCTACCTCTTGTAGAAAAATATGGATTGATTGTTTTATAGTCTTGATCATCATTAGATTCCAACAATGAAACCGCCAGAAAAGAAGTGTATTTCAAACTTCTTTTCTGGCGGTTGTTTCTTTTTTACCGCTCTTTACAAGAAAAGCGGGGTATGTTACCATAATTTTATTCAGAAATGCAGAAATGATTCTGCTTTCATCCTACTTTTATCTATCAAAGAAAGGACAAAACGACATGGGAAAACAAAAGAAACATCGGCTTCTTGCATGGTTCCTGCTGTTTGGCATCCTTTTTGCACAAACCGCTTTGGCTTCTGACGCATTGGGTTCCGATATTCAGATCGTTGATACCCAGCTTTCCCACGGAACTACTCTCGCCAAGGGCGTCTTCTGGAGTTCTACTTATAGTGACCTCCGTCAGGAACATTATATTTCCTATACCCCTAACCAAACCGTTCTACCCATTGTTTCCTACGGTAATAAGATCACCAGCAAATCCACTCTCACCTCTTCTGCCGAAGCGGTCGAGGCAACGGGAAGCCAAGTTGTAGCCGGGATCAATGGAGATTATTATGTTGTCAATACTGGAGTGCCCCTTGGCATTGTAGTGACAGAAGGTACCTTACGCTCCTCTGCCTCCTATTTATCTGCTATTGGCATTCAGGACAATGGCACTGCTTTCATCGGCACTCCCAACTTAACCATTAAAGTGATTGCAGGCGAAAATGGACAAACCAGTTTTGACCTGGCTGGAATGAATAAAGTACGCAGTTCTGAAGGTGGCGTTTATCTTTTTACAGAAGATTTCGGCACGACTACGTTAAATACCCGTCCTGGCGTTGATGTTATCTTGACTTTACCAGAAGAAGGAGTTGACGCCCTTCAAATCGGTACTACCACAACGGCTACTGTTGAAAAAGTAGTAGAGGCTACTGGCGCAACGACCTTGGAACCCGGCAAAATCGTTTTATCTGTCAGCGCTTCCGGCGGCGCTTGGCACCTGAGTACTTTGCGTAATATGCGCCCAGGCGATCAGGTGCAAATTGCCATTTCCAGCGAGGATACACGTTGGAATGATGCTGAATATGCCATGGGCGGTCTATATCGTCTTCTGGAAAACGGCAAAGTTACATCAAATCTTCCTACAGGAAGCGCTCCCCGCACTGCTGTGGGGATCAAATCAGATGGAGAGATTATCTTCTACACCATCGATGGTCGACAGCCTCAGTACAGCATTGGTGCTTCCATGACACAGGTTGCAAATCGTCTATTGGAATTGGGTTGCGTTGACGCTATTTGTCTAGACGGCGGTGGTTCCACTTCACTGGGTGTTACAATGCCAGATGATCCTTCCTTGGAACTTGTAAACAGTCCCTCTGATGGCAGCGAAAGAGCTAATTCCACTTGCTTCCTTCTGGTTTCCAATACACAGCCTAGCGGCATCTTAGGGAGTTTTCATGTGAAACCCTATGACGCTCTTCTCCTTTGCGGTGCATCCATTCCCATTTCCGCCATAGCATTGGATACCAACTATCATACTATGGACTACAACGGCTCTCTCACTTATGCCATCCATAACGGGGACGGTGTCATTTCATCTGATGGCCTGTTTACAGCTGGTGGAGAAGCCAGTACCTGCACAGTTTCTGTTTCGGCCGATAATGCTTCTGGAGAGGCAACCGTTACGGTAATCAAAACACCCAGTACAGTCCATCTGGAAGACACCTCAGGAAAAAAAGTAACAAGTTTGACAGTGGCTCCCAATACTCTGATTGATTTGACCGCAGTTGCCACTTACCGTAATCTGGAACTAACAGCCCAAAATACCTGTTTCCAATGGAGTGTCACAAATGGTGTTGGAACAGTAGATAGCCAGGGCAGATTTACTGCAGCCTCTCAAAGTGGCAGTGGTACATTAAGCGTATCTGCAGGGGGTACAACTTATTCGATCCCCATTACAGTTGTAGGCCATGTTCTTTCTGTGGAAACTTTTGAAAATACACTGTCTACAGTATCTGGAACAGATACCGCCTCTCTCTCCCTCCAAACCAATTTAGATTATGTCAAATCTGGGAAACAGAGCTTAAAAGTGGATTATCAAAGCCATGGAGATGGAAAAGCACAATTCAACACTACTCTGCCCATAGCATCGGGAGAAACGCAATTGACTCTCTGGGTATATGGAGATGGATCCGGAAATGAAGTTTCTTTGAACGTATCATCAGAAAGTGGTAGTCAAACACTTTCTCTTACCCCCCTTTCATTCACAGGCTGGAAACGATGTGCGGTTTCTTTGCCACGGGGCACTTCATCAATAGACTCCATCACTCTTTCTTGCATCAAACAGGAAAGCGGAACCATATATTTCGACCATATCACCTCTTCCAATGAGGCTCTTGTAGATGAAACGCCACCTACTCTATCCCTTTCTGTCAATGGAAGCAAGGTTACAGGAAAGATAGTCGATAACTATGACCAAAGCCTTTCCAACCAACAAATTTCCCTGACCTATGACGGCAATCCTCTTTCGTTCACATGGAACTCATCCACAGACACTCTTTCTGCCACGCTTCCTGCAAATAATGGCAAACAACATTGCCTCACACTGATTGCAAGTGATATCAGCGGAAATTTGGGATATACCAGTCTTGGTGTGGGTACAAGCAGTGGCAGCAGTTTTGTAGACACGGAATCTCACTGGTGCCAATCTTACGCCCAATACCTCCATGATCACGAAATTGCATTGGGGGTATATACAACAGATGGTTACGCATTCCAACCAGACAGGAACATTTCCCGCGCTGAATTTGCAGTTATGCTGGCTCGTTTTCTCCAGTTGGATTTAGAAAGCACCTCTGGAACCACACTACCCTTTGCCGATGCCCATGACATTCCTGATTGGGCAGAAGACGCTGTAAAAGCGGTCTATGCCAAAGGAGTTTTGAAAGGCTCTTTGCAGAACGGTACCCTAGTATTTTTGCCTAACGGAAATATCAGCCGAGCAGAAGTTGCCACCATCTTGGCACGAACATTGCCACGGGGCTTTCCTCAAAAAACTCTATCTTTTTACGATGCAAACACCGTACCCGATTGGGCTGAACCCTCCATGGAATTATTATCTTCCATGGGAATCCTTGCAGGATACCAAAACAAAATTTTCCCAAACAACCCTATCACCCGTGGAGAAGTGGCAAAGCTCCTTGTCTCTGTTCGATAAGTCCCTTTCTTCTATCATATCACGTAGCAGCACTTTAACAATTTTCTGTTAAAGTGCTGCTTTCTCTTTGTAAAATCCGCATGTGTCTTTTCCCTTTTGCATACAATAAAGAGGTCAAAAACCCGCCAATCTCTCAAGATTCTTGTCCTTTTTCACGTAAAATATCCTTTTACATGTATTTAACATTCTTATGCTTTCTTTCTTTACAAACAGGCAGTAAGATACCAGTTGTAAGAAACAGTTGAAATCCCATCCAAAAGAAATAAAGGAGAATGAACATGAAAAAACAAATTGGCGCTCTTGCTCTTGCCGCTCTCATGGTAACCGGTCTTGCCGCTTGTGGTGGCAACAACAGCTCCGACCCTACAACCTCTTCCCAATCCGGCTCCTCTTCATTTGACACTACACAATCTATCTCTGTTGTGTCCAGAGAAGACGGCTCAGGCACACGTTCTGCATTTATCGAGCTTTTTGGCATTGAAGAAGAAGATGCAAGCGGAAATAAGGTAGACCAAACCACTCCTGGCGCAGACATCACCAACAGCACTTCTGTTATGATGACCACAATCTCCAGCACACCTTATGCTATTGGGTACATTTCTCTGGGTTCTTTGAACGATACAGTAAAAGCTGTCAAAATTGATGGAAATGAAGCCAGCGTTGAAAATGTAAAAAACGGTTCCTACAAGGTAGCACGTCCTTTCAACATTGCAACCAAAAGCGACATCAGTGAAGTAGCGCAAGATTTTATTGACTTCATCTTAAGCGCAGAAGGTCAGGCAGTTGTAGAAGAGAATGGATATGTGAGCGTTGTAACTGGAGAAGCATATGCAGGCAATCAACCCTCTGGCAAGGTTGTTGTAGCTGGCTCTTCTTCTGTTACCTCTGTCATGGAAAAACTGAAAGAAGCCTATCTCCAAGTTAACCCTAATGCCACCATCGAAGTCCAACAAAGCGATTCCACCGCTGGTATGACCTCTGCTATTGATGGTATCTGCGACATTGGAATGGCTTCTCGTGACTTAAAAGACAGCGAAAAAGAAAAAGGATTGACCGCTACTGTCATTGCAATGGACGGTATTGCAGTGATTGTCAACCCCGATAACACCGTTGATGATTTGACCAGTGAGCAAGTGAAATCTATTTTCAAAGGTGAAACTACGGTTTGGTCCGACGTAATTGACGCCGCAAACTAATCAAATCAGCGAGCGGGTCGGCAACCATGCCGGCCCGTTTCTTTTGTGGAGAAATGGTTATGAAACATTATAAAGAGTCTATCATGAAGGGCATATTTTTAGTAGCCGCCTGTGCTTCCATTCTGGCGGTGGTTTTAATCTGCATCTTTCTTTTTGCAAATGGCCTTCCCGCCATGGGCAAAATTGGCATATTGGATTTTCTCTTTGGAAAAGAGTGGCGCCCTGGCAGTAATATCTATGGCATTTTCACCATGATTATTGGCAGCTTGTATATTACAGCTGGTGCGATGATCATTGGCGTTCCTATCGGTATCTTAACTGCTGTTTACTTAGCCAAATTTTGTCCAAAACCCATTTATCGCATTTTAAAACCCATTGTCAATCTGATGGCTGGCATCCCATCTGTTGTGTATGGTTTCTTCGGCCTCATGGTACTGGTTCCCGCTATCAGCAAAATTGGCGGGGGAACAGGAAAAAGCATCTTAGCCGCTTCTATCCTACTGGGGATTATGATCCTGCCTACGATCATCGGAACCGCAGAGGCTGCCATCAGAGCAGTTCCAGAGAGTTACTACGAAGGCGGACTCGCTTTAGGTGCCAGCCATGAACGGAGTGTTTTTCGAGCTACCTTACCTGCTGCAAAATCTGGTATTTTAGCTGGTGTCATTCTGGGCGTGGGAAGAGCCATTGGTGAAACCATGGCCGTCGTTATGATTGCAGGCAATCAGGTCTGGATCACCAGTGATATCTTCAAAGGCATTCGTACCCTTACCGCCAACATTGTACTTGAAATGGGATATGCAACGGATCTACATCGAGAAGCACTCATTGCAACAGCTGTTGTATTATTTGTCTTCATCCTAATCATCAACTTGTGCTTCTCTCTGATCAAGCGGAGGGTAAATCAATGAAACCTATCAACCAAATCACTTGGCGTCAGAAGTTGGCATCTTATCGAAAAAAGCCAGGATCTTTCATTTTATTTTTACTCGTCAATTTAGCAGCTCTTTTTACTGCCGTCGTCGTATTATATCTTCTGATCTATGTACTCGTCAATGGCATTCCCCATTTGTCTTGGGACCTATTCTCTCTTCATTATACCACAGAAAACGTCTCTCTTTTCCCAGCTTTGATCAACACGGTTATTATTACCCTTCTCTCTCTTCTAGTTGCAGCTCCTCTGGGTATCTTCGCAGCCATTTACCTGGTGGAATATGCAAAACGCGGCAACAAACTGGTGGGAATCATTCGTATTACTGCCGAAACTCTCTCTGGTGTTCCTTCCATTGTATATGGATTATTTGGCTCTCTCTTTTTCGTCGTTGCACTTGGGATGGGTCTCTCTATCCTGTCGGGCGCATTGACATTAGCCATCATGATTTTGCCCCTCATTATGCGCACCACAGAGGAGGCACTGAAATCTGTTCCCGACACATACCGCGAAGGTAGTTTTGGCCTGGGCGCCGGGCGTCTGCGTACAGTATTCCGTATTGTCTTACCCTCTGCTGCACCTGGAATCCTCGCCGGTATCATTCTGGCCATCGGACGAATTGTGGGAGAAACCGCCGCACTGATGTATACTGCTGGAACGGTAGCTGAAATCCCCAAAAATCTTCTGTCCTCTGGGCGCACGCTTTCTGTACACATGTACGCCCTTTCCAATGAGGGACTTTATACAGATCAAGCATTTGCTACGGCAGTTGTATTGTTAATTCTCGTACTGGGCATCAATGCTCTGGCTGGATTCATTGCACGGAAAGTTGCGAAAGGATAAAACAATGGATAAATTTACGATTGAACATTTGGATCTTTACTATGGCGATTTTAAAGCCTTGAAAGACGTCAACTTACACCTGAGCGCCGGGGAAATCACTGCATTTATCGGTCCCTCTGGCTGTGGCAAATCCACTCTGCTGAAGAGTTTAAATCGTATGAATGATTTGGTAGAAGGCTGTAAAATTACAGGTTCTGTCAAATTGGACGGCGTGGATATTTACGGTAATATGGATGTCAACGTATTGCGGAAACGAGTGGGCATGGTTTTTCAAAAACCAAACCCTTTTCCTATGAGCGTATACGACAACGTAGCATTTGGCCCTCGTACTCACGGTGTCCGATCCAAAGCTAAGCTGGATGCCATTGTAGAGGAATCTCTACGCAGTGCGGCCATTTGGGATGAACTAAAAGACCGTTTGAAAAAAAGCGCCTTAGGTTTATCCGGAGGCCAACAGCAGCGTCTCTGCATTGCTAGAGCGCTGGCTGTTCAACCTGATGTGCTCTTGATGGATGAACCAACTTCTGCTTTAGATCCCATTTCCACACTAAAAATCGAGGAACTTGCAGTAGAATTGAAAAAAGAGTATACTATCATCATGGTAACACACAATATGCAGCAAGCCGTTCGAGTCTCTGATAAAACAGCTTTTTTCCTTTTGGGAGAAGTCATTGAATATGGGGACACAGACCAACTTTTCTCCATGCCCAAAGATAAACGAACAGAAGATTACATTACAGGGAGGTTCGGTTAATGCGCAGTCGATTTGACGAGCAGCTCCAATTGCTCAATACGGAACTTATTCAAATGGGTGCACTTTGTGAAGCAGCCATTGCAAGCGCCACCAAGGCACTTCTGGACGGCGATTTAAAATTGGCTGCCCACTCTGTTGGCGTAGATCAGGAGATTGACGAAAAAGAACGAGAAATTGAGTCACTTTGTTTAAAACTACTTTTACAGCAGCAACCTGTAGCTCGAGACTTGCGACTTATTTCTGCCGCACTCAAAATGATTACTGATATGGAACGAATCGGTGATCAAGCGGCTGATATTGCAGAGATTGTCACCATGGCTCATATCGAGACATCTGACTCTCCTATGCATATTGGCGAAATGGCAGAGGCAACCATCCATATGGTAACCAAAAGCATTGATGCCTTTGTAAAACGGGATTTAGAGCTGGCACAATCTGTAGTTGCCTATGATGATGTGGTAGACAACTTCTTTGACCAAGTGAAAAGCGAACTGATTGCGCTGATTGGAACCCATCCTGAACGAGGAGAATACGCCGTAGATCTGCTTATGATTGCCAAATATTTTGAGCGAATCGGCGACCATGCTACTAATATTGCCGAATGGGTGGAATTTTCCATGACGGGACGACATAAGGGAGTAGAAGAAACATGATTTATTGTGTGGAAGATGACGAGGGCATCCGAGAACTAATTGTTTATACCCTTCAGACAACAGGATTTGAAGCAATGGGATTTCCTTCTGGTGCCGAGTTGCTAGAAGCTCTTCGGAAAAAAATACCTGATTTACTGCTTCTGGATGTGATGCTTCCTGGGGAAGATGGTCTTTCTATTTTAAAACGACTGCGTTCATCTCCTTCTACCCGTACACTGCCAGTGATTCTTGTTACCGCCAAAGGAGCAGAATATGATAAAGTAAAAGGCCTCGACAGCGGCGCAGACGATTATATCGCAAAACCCTTTGGAATGATGGAACTCATTTCTCGTATCAAGGCACTTTTACGGAGAACCGTTTCCAACCTCTCCCCAGACCGCACGGTTGGAAAAATATCCATTCATGTGGACCGTCACCAAGTATTTGTAGATGGAAAAGAAGTGTTTCTTACACTAAAAGAGTTTGAGCTCTTACGATATATGATGGAACACCCAGGTACCGTATTTACCAGAGATAAGCTTTTAGAACTCATTTGGGGATACGATTTTGATGGCGAAACACGTACGGTGGACGTCCACATTCACATGTTGCGTCAGAAACTGGGAGCCTACGGCAATACCATTGAAACGGTACGCGGTGTAGGATATCGATTGGGAGATGGAAAATGAAACGGAAATTCTTTCAGCGCATGTGCCTTTTGGCAGCTATCACTGCCATACTATGTTGTGCTCTTTCCACCTGGGCTATGTACCAGAAATTGTGTGATAGTATGCGCACAGAAATCCGGAAAGAATTGTCTTTTCTGACCGATTCTGTGGAACGAGATGGAAAAATTGCATTAACGCAAGCTGAAGACAGTGCCGGCAACAGCCGGATTACCTGGATTGATCAAGATGGCACAGTCTTATATGATAACAATGCGCAGCCATCTGAAATGGAAAACCATCTTAATCGCTCAGAGGTACAAGATGCATATGCATCTGGATATGGAGAGGCCACTCACCGATCAGAAACTTTAGGTGAGAAAACATTTTATGTTGCAGCACGTTTGTCCGATGGTACCGTATTGCGAATCTCTAGCACCATCGACAGCGTATTAAGCAGTGTACTAAGCTATGTTCCTTTTATGATAGCTATCGCGTTGATCGTACTATGTTTTGCAATCTTACTCGCCCGTGGGCAAGCAAAACGTTTGGTTCATACTGTAAAAGATTTGGATTTGGAACATCCTCTTTCCAACGAAACATATGAAGAGCTTTCTCCCCTGCTGCTCCGCTTGGAGAATCAGAATGTCCAAATTCAAACTGCAGCCAATGCCCTCCAAAAACAGCAAGAGGAATTTTCTGCTATTACCGCCCATATGCGGGAGGGGCTTATTATGTTAAGCAAAAATGCTCTTGTACTCTCCATTAATCCCAGTGCCTTGCATGTCCTTCACCTTCCAGAAGGTGAATACGCTGGAAAACATATTTACACATTGAGCCGCAATATAGAAATGCAATCAGCAGTGGAAACCAGCTTGAAAGGTACTGCTTGTGAAAAATATTTACAAGAAAGCGGGCGTGTCTATCAGCTGATGGCAACTCCAGTGCGAGCAGATGGGGCTATTCAAGGAACCATTTTACTTTTGTTGGATGTTACAGACAAACATGCAGCAGAACAAATGCGGCGAGAATTTTCTGCTAATGTATCCCACGAATTAAAAACACCTCTCACATCCATTTCCGGATATGCTGAAATCATTCAAAACGGCTTGGTGCAAGCAGAAGACCTTCCTCGGTTTGCAGGACGCATTTATCACGAAGCGCAACGTCTCATTTCCCTCATTGAAGATATCATTCGTCTTTCTCAACTGGATGAGTCAGGGGGAGAAATGCCACGGGAAATGGTCAATTTGCTTTCTCTGGCAAAGGAAACAGCAGATCAACTTTCTGAACAAGCAACACGGGCAGAAGTGTCACTATCTGTTACAGGAGATTCCGCAAGTATTTTGGGAATCCGGCAAGTTTTAAGTGAAATGCTGTATAATCTTTTGGATAATGCCATTAAATATAATCAAGCAGGCGGCAGTGTTACCTGTTCTGTTTTATCTACTCAAGAAGCTGTCATTGTTTCTGTTGCCGATACAGGCATTGGCATCCCAACTGCACACCAAAGTCGTGTTTTTGAACGGTTTTACCGGGTAGACAAAAGCCATTCAAAAGAAACCGGTGGCACAGGCTTAGGGCTTTCTATTGTAAAGCACGGCGCTATGTGCCACAATGCCAAAATAACTTTAGAAAGTACAGAAGGAGTTGGCACAACGATACAACTTATTTTTGAACCAGGAGGAAATAGATCATGATTACCTTTGAGGAGGTAAAAAACAATAGCGCAATTGCTACTTATATCAAAAAAGCAGATGAATCACTGATTGCCCTGGGATACACAGAACACAGTTTTGCACATGTTAGCAGAACAGCAGATACAGCGCGATATATTTTAGAGACTATGGGCTATCCTCCACGAGATGTAGAACTGGCCCAGATTGCCGGCTACTTACACGACATTGGTAATTTGGTCAATCGGGTAGACCATGCTCAAAGTGGCGCTGTTATGGCTTTTCGCATCTTAGATAATATGGGAGCCGATGCGGATGAAATCGCTACCATCACGACTGCGATTGGGAACCATGACGAAGGTACAGCCGTAGCTGTCAATCCCATTGCAGCCGCTTTGATTTTAGGCGATAAAACCGACGTTCGTCGCAGTCGTGTACGAAATGATGACCATACATCTTTTGATATTCACGATAGAGTCAACTACTCCGTGAAAAAATCCGTTGTTAAAATCAACGAAGAAAAAACGCTGATTAAACTAAAGCTTACCATCGATACCCGATATTGTTCCATTATGGACTATTTTGAGATTTTTTTGGGACGTATGGTTCTCTGCCGCAAGGCAGCAGAAAAACTTGGCCTGCAATTTCGATTGATCATCAACGAGCAACAATTGATTTAAGGAAAAATACGTATGCTTTTGCTTCGGCGAATCGTCCTGTTCGATATAGGAAGGTTCGCTTCTGTTTTTTTCATCAGCTGCATAGACTGCCTTTGGGGGGTGGTCTTACGAAATTAAGCCGTACATCTATGTTATATGGCACGTTGATATTGACAGTAACGGGAATCATTTCTCAATTAATGGGATTTTTATATCGCGTGTTTCTCAGCCGACTGATTGGTGCAGAGAACATGGGTCTTTATCAACTTTTGATGCCGGTTTATGCATGTGTGTTATCCATCGTTTCTGTGGGTCTCTCCGTATCTGTTTCTCGTCTGTCAGCGGAACACAAAGCACTGCAAAATACCCGAGCCATTGCTCAAGTGGTAAGACAATGCCTCTTTTTTCTTTTTGTTCTCTTTGCTTTTGTATCAATCGCCACTATTCTGCTCTATGACCCCATTTCTGTTTATCTTTTGGGCGATGCCCGTACGCAGATGGGACTTTTGCTCTTGCTGCCCTGCATTTTACTAACAGCCATCGAAAACATCCACAAACATTATTTTTATGGGACAGGTCAAGTACGCCCACCTGCTTTTGCCGAATTGTCAGAGCAAATCATTCGCATCACCGCTGTGTTGACTTTGCTTCTGATCTTCCTTCCACAAAACAGCGAAGTCACCGTCGGGTTGATTGTGGCGGGTATGGGCATTTGCGAAGTGATATCTGCCATCACTCTAGTCACTCTCTATAAACGCAACCTCAAGCACACTGGACTGATTGGAACACCACTTCCATCCAAGCAAATCCGAAGAAGTATTCGCTCTATTGCTATTCCCATCGGTGCTACTTCCCTTTTGGAAAATATCATGTCTTCAATCAATGCTGTTATCATTCCCCAACGTCTCGTTGTGGCTGGCTGGACTGTAACAGAAGCCATGTCAGCTTTTGGGATTCTATTCGGCATGGCATTACCTATGTTATTACTGCCCTCTGCTTTTATTGGTGCTCTTTGTACCATTCTAGTACCTAAGCTGGCTCAAAGTGCCGCTTTGGGACAAAAGCAGGAAATCAATCAGCGGCTCGGAAAAGCAATGGCATCAACTTCTCTGCTCATTCTTCCTTTTTTGGCTCTTATGCTCACCGTAGGACCGGTTTTGGGGCAGGCACTTTTTTTAGAATCATCCATCGGAGACTATCTTCCCATTTTATCGATAGGCGTTCTTTTTTCTTGTTATGAAAGTGTTTTGGCCAGTGCTCTCAATGGCTTGAGCAAGCAACAGGCAACTGCCGGTTATTCTTTGTTATGCAGCTTTGTGCAGTTGATTCTCACCTATATTGGCACTACCATCCCCGGCGTCGGCCTGTATGGATTTTGCATTGGCTTTGTTGTCAGTTCCATTTTAGGAACCATCCTCTTTGGTGTTTATCTGGTTAAACAGACAGGGTTTCGTATCCGACTGGGAAGTTGGTTCTTGTTTCCCGCAATAGCCGCTGCTTTTGCCGGGCTTTGCTCTTATTTATTGTTCGGTGTCCTGACCAACGCCGGTCTCTCTGATCTTGCTTCTGCCCTTGTGGTTTCACTTTTAGGTATTGTTTGCTATATCATAGCTCTATGGACAGAAGGAATCCAAGTATTTGGCTTTCAACTTTCCCATTCCCGCCGGGATTGACTTTGGGAACATTTCATCATACAATAAAGATGATAAGCAATTGATAGAGGAATGGAAAATGGAACGCATCGAATATTTGGGCCCCAAACAACTGGTATTGATACAAAACGACGCCGCATTCCCATTGGGAATGGACTCTATGCTTCTTTCCCAATTTGCCACTTTGCGGCGAAATGACCGTGTTTACGACTTAGGCTGCGGCATCGGTACGCTGATGCTGCTTCTTTTTTCCCGGGAAGAAAATATTATCGTCTCTGGAATGGAACTCCAAGCAGAAGCCGTTATCCAGGCAAAGAAAAATCTAGCCTATAATGGCCTTCTGAATCAAGCTACTGTACAGGAAGGAGATCTTCGCACGATTCCACAAACTTCTATTCCGGGTCAATGGGATCTGGTCATCTCTAATCCTCCCTACTTTGCACCGTCTGCCGGCAAGCAATCCAAAAAGAATGAGCGAGCTCAAGCACGTACAGCTCTGTCCTGCTCTCCAGCGGATCTCTGTAAAGCAGCTGCTCATTTACTCCATCCCAGGGGTCGATTTGCCCTCGTTTTACGGCCAGAATATTTAGAAGACTGGATGCTCTCTCTTCATCAATGTGGACTTACACCCAAACGTTTGCGTTGTGTCCACCATACTCCCAAAACGCCTCCTTCTATCCTTTTGCTGGAAGCCGTCCGTTGCGGGAAAATGGGACTCACATTTCTTCCCCCACTTTTTGCAGCAGAGTGGAACTCCCAACATGCCAAACAAGCAGAGAAACCGGCAACCACTGCCGGGCAGGAGGAATAATCATGACCGGTCAGTTATACGTGGTTGCTACCCCCATCGGGAATTTAGGGGACCTTTCCCCTCGGGCAGCAGAAATCTTAACAAAAGTAGACTTTATCGCGGCAGAAGACACCAGAGTTACCATGAAATTGCTCAACCATTTGGGAATCAAAAAGCCTATGGTAAGCTATTATCGCCATAATTTTGAAGCATCTGGCCGCCAAATTCTAACCCGTCTTCTTTCAGGTGAATCTTGTGCTTTGGTATCAGATGCTGGCACTCCTATCATCAGTGATCCTGGCGAAGAACTGGTACTTCTCTGCCAACAGAAAGGCATTCCTGTCACTTCTATTCCAGGTCCTTGTGCTTTTGTTACAGCATTAACATTATCCTGCCTTCCCTCTGGTCGTTTTACATTCGAGGGTTTTTTGGCCATGAATAAAAAGAACAGGAGAGAACATCTGCTTTCTTTACAAGAAGAAACACGCACTATGATTTTTTATGAAGCGCCCCATAAGCTACGCTCTACCCTTTCTGATCTGTGTGAAACATTTGGTGCAGAGCGAAAAATCACTTTGTGTAGAGAATTGACAAAGTTGCACGAGGAAGTGGTCCATACTACATTAGGAGAAGCAATCCAGCGGTATGAAACACAATCGCCAAAAGGGGAATTTGTTTTGGTATTAGAAGGAGCACCGCTAATGGAAGAAGCAATGTGTTCCATGGTGTCTGCCTTAGAGCGGGTAGGATCTTATCGATCTGAAGGTATGTCTTTGAAACAGGCCGCAAAAAAAGTGGCAGAGGAGACGGGCCTTTCTAAAAACGAATTATACGCTGCTGCTATCCAAATAGAATAAACAATGGCGTTCAAACCTATAAGTTTGAACGCCATTACTTTTATTTTTTCATCCATTTTCGAATCTTTTGTTTGATACCAGGTCCTAATATCTTTGCTCCAATCCGATACAAAAGAGACGGTTGCCGCAAAAAAGTTTGACTTACTTCTTCAAAAGGCTGTGTTTGGAATGCTTCGAAAAACGCACTTCTTTTGTTTGGCATTTCAATGGGAGTTTTCAGCCGTGGGTTCCCCTCAATCGCCTCTTGCAGCGACCGTTCTACCCGGGATACTTCTTCATCTACTGCATCTAAGAGCGCTTGCCCTTTCTCTGTATGGGATAAAACCAATGAAACACCGTCTTCCATACGAATAGATACAGGGAGCGCTTTAGCAGAGACTCCCCAAAAATCCCCAAGCGTCAAATCGGAACAGCGCTCTGGCGTTGTGTATTGGCAATGATAACAAGAAGGCCTCAGAAAAAGAGCCATACCAAATCCACGTCCATAAGGTGTCTTCATCAACGGTGCCGCCCACTGTGTTCCATTCTCAAATTGAGCTACAAACCTGGCACGGGTCCATCCGTCCTCTTTGTCGCGGAAGGATACAGAGGCCACTGCGCTACCTGCATCTGCTTCCATTTGCCCGACATATTTTTCCCATACACCAGGCGATGGTACACCATGGCAAACCAAGTCACATAAAATCAGTTTTTCGTATGGTTCACGAAGATAGTGTCGCAGGCCATCCACTTGACATGGCGTTCCGGAAAAGAGTACTGTTTTGCCCAAGTCCAACAAATCTTTGATCTCATTAAACGAACGGCCCAGATCGCTCTGAACGTATTTTGTACTTCGCAGTCGGAACAGCTCTTCCTCCTTCTCCACGCAAACATGGGAAAGATGGAACATTTCATCAAAGGCCGCTCCATATACCACCCCTCCTTTTTTCAATACGTGAGAAGCTAGAGCAGAAAAAACACCACCGGAAGTACTTTCTTTCTTGATCTCCTTATTTTGGACCCATGCGGCATACACTCGAGGTTCAAAAGAGAGTTTCCTTTCTTCTCCTTTTAAAACAGGACACACCGTCTCACAAGTTCGGCATCGAATGCATGTATCTCCAATGAGAGGACGTAAAAAACCTTCTTCATCCACTTTCATTGTAATGCACCCCATGGGACAGGCTGCCTGACAGGCAGAACAGCCAGTGCATTGATCCCGCCCTGCAAGACGCACCTTCTTTCTGGGCATACGAACATCTCTTTCAGAGGTCCATCGTTTCGGGTCCGCAGCTTCCAAATTATTGCGCAAAAAGGATAGCGAATGTTCTCGTTCCTCCGCCATTCGCTTCCGGATGGAACCATAGTCAATCGCTTCCTCGATTGGCACGGTATGCTCCAGACCTACAATTCGTCCTGTTTGCCCTACAAGGTTCAACAAATGATAAATTCTAGATTGCTCCGGATGTTTTTGTTCTTTAGGACTTACAGCTGTAAAAAACGGTTTTTCAAATTGCAAAGAAAAAACAGTTCCATGGAAAGAATTGGTCAAAACGTATGCTGCATGTTGAAATAATCCCAAAAACTCTTGGGGACCAGCATCCAATATGATTTTCTTTGTCCCTGGTACACGGCGCCGCATACCTGCAAGCTGTATCACAGGATAACCCGTCTTCTCTTTCAGCTCCTGCAAATAAGGCAATAAATTCGAATAGTCGGAAATAAAATAGCAGAGGATATAAGGGCCTTCTATTTGGGGAGGAACCGCAATTTCTCCCCAAGTCTCTCCGGTCAAAAGAAGAGTGGGGTCTAATACGGTAGGCACCTTCTGATCCATAACATGTTCCAAAATCTCTTGCGTTCTGGTCTCTCTTGCAGAAACAGCATCGAACGATTGAAGATATTGTTCCAATTCATCTTCCATAGACTCGGGAATCGAAGTCCCTCCAAAACTGGAAGCATAAGATATTTTTCGTCCCTCTGTTGCAAAAGTTAAAAAGAATGCAGGATCAAAACGTCCATTGGCAAAAATAGAAGGACTCCATATTTGGTCACTGCCAGCGATATAAAGATCATAAACAGGAGGGGCAGCTCGCAATGCTTCATTACTCTCATACTGCATTTTACTGCAATGCATCTTCTCTGTTACAAATGCAGCAAACCGTTCATTTCGCCGTCTTAGCGCCTTGTGGTGTAGCAAGGTATGTCCATTGATCAATAGAGTCTTGGGTGACATTCCTTTTCGATATAAGCGATTGGTTTGTGTTGTATGAGGTAAACGATAATCAATCAACTCACACGGGGTGCCCAATTGCTCCACCGCTCGCATGGTGGCATACGCCTGCAATTGAGCTCCGTAGTGATTCGCAAAATGAAAGGTGATCAGTCCAGCCGCTTTCATCAATTTCGCTCCTTTTTTGAATCTTTTCAGCAAGTTTATGATCCAATTTTCCGCTTTTACGCCATAGTATATCACAACCAAAATATGATGGCAAGAAGAGTAAGAAGAGACCCTCTTTTTTATCACTTGCTATTTGACGATATAAAATAATAATGGTATAATGTGACATTACGTTGATCTTTATTAGAAAAGCAGAGGAACTATATGTGGATTTCAAACCAATGGAACGATTATGAGCTATTAGACTGTGGTGACTGCAAACGCCTGGAACGCTGGGGTAACCAAATTCTGGTGCGGCCAGACCCGCAAGCTATCTGGGAATCTCCCATGAAGCATCCTGGCTGGCGCACTCCCAATGCCCGATATACAAGATCCTCCACTGGCGGTGGAAAATGGAGTATTTTTCGTTTGCCTGAACGATGGCGTATCCATTATCGAGAGCTTACTTTTCAAATCAGGCCGATGAATTTCAAGCATACTGGTTTGTTTCCTGAGCAAGCTGTCAATTGGGATTTTGCTCAAGAGGCTATCCGCAATGCCAAACGGCCCATTCAGGTTCTTAATCTGTTTGCTTACACAGGAGGTGCAACGGTGGCCTGCGCCGCTGCTGGTGCTTCTGTTTGCCATGTAGATGCCGCCCGTGGCATGGTTGCTTGGGCACGAGAAAATGCCCAACTTTCGGGTCTTAGCAAAGCGCCCATTCGCTGGATTGTAGATGACTGTGTTAAATTTGTAGAACGCGAAATCAGGCGTGGCCGTCGTTATGACGCTCTTATTCTGGATCCACCCTCTTATGGGCGAGGCCCATCCGGTGAAATATGGAAATTAGAAGAAAGGCTTTATCCGTTTCTAAAGCTTTGTGTACAGGTTCTGTCCAAGAAACCTCTCTTTATTATTTTGAATTCTTATACCACCGGACTTGCCCCTGCAGTCTTGTCCTATCTTTTAAATACTCTTGTCGTACCTCGTTTTGGCGGGCAAGTTGAAAGTAGGGAGCTCGGCCTCCCTGTAACAGAGAGTGGTCTTGCTCTACCCTGTGGTGCAACAGGACGATGGATTGCAAATGCCAAGGTGAAGCCGCAAAAAGCGGTGGAGGAACTATGAAACAGATGATTGAAACCCAACAGTTAGAATTTACGTATCAAACGGAAAACGGTGCATTTCCCGTTTTAAAAAACGTAACTCTTTCTATCGAGGAAGGTACTTTTGTAGCCGTTTTGGGCCATAACGGTTCTGGGAAATCTACATTAGCCAAACATTTTAATGCAATCCTTTTACCTTCTGGTGGCACAGTCTACGTCTCCGGGTTGGATACTGCAGATGAATCGCTTTTAATCGATATTCGCCGAACGGTGGGTATGGTATTTCAAAATCCAGACAACCAGATTGTTGCCAACGTGGTAGAAGAAGATGTTGCTTTTGCTCCAGAAAATTTAGGTGTACCGCCAGCTGAAATTCGCCAGAGAGTAGACGACGCATTAAAGATGGTAGGAATGTATGCTTACCGCACACATGCGCCTCATCTGCTCTCCGGTGGTCAGAAACAGCGAATTGCTATTGCCGGGGTGATTGCCATGCAACCTCGCTGTATCGTTTTAGATGAACCAACCGCTATGTTAGATCCCATTGGTCGGCGGGAAGTTATGAATACCATCCACAAGCTCAACAAAACCCATGGCATCACCATGATTCTGATCACCCACCACATGGAGGAAGCCGCGCAAGCGCAACGAGTAGTAGTTATGGACCACGGTCAGGTTCTGGCGGATGGAACACCCAAGTCCGTGTTCCCGCAAGTAGAATTGCTTAAGTCCATCGGATTGGATGTACCGGAAACGGTAGAACTACTGTATCAACTGAGGGCAAAGGGATGTGACCTTCCACTAGACGCTCTTTCCGTCGAAGAATGTGCAAAGGCTATTTATAGCATGTTTACCCGTTCATAGCTCTCTTTGGGCGTGATTTGCTGATACAAACACGCACCACCATGATAAAGGAATGAAGTACGTGGCGCCGATTTTAAAAACAGAACACCTTTCCCATATTTACAGTGTGGGCACACCATTTGAACATGTGGCACTAGAAGAAATCAACCTTTCCATTGAGCAGGGGGAAATTGTAGGCTTGATTGGTCATACCGGCTCTGGAAAGTCTACTTTAATTCAACATCTAAACGGGCTTCTCAAGCCAACTTCCGGACATATCTACTTGGATGGAGAGGATATCTGGTCTTCCCCACAAGTAACGCGTATGGCCCGATTTCGAGTTGGATTGGTGTTTCAATATCCAGAATATCAGCTTTTTGAAGACACAATTTATAAAGATATTTCTTTTGGTCCCCGCAACATGGGACTGTCCCAGGATGAAATTCACAAACGTGTATTGGAAGCTGCACAATTTGTGGGGCTTTCTGAAGACGACTTGCAAAAATCCCCTTTCGAGGTATCTGGTGGCCAAAAACGACGCGCCGCCATTGCCGGAGTGATTGCAATGCAGCCCGATGTGCTCATTCTGGACGAGCCGACAGCCGGTTTGGACCCTGCTGGGCGAGATAGTATTTTAGAAAACATTCTCGCTTATCACAAAACACAAAATTCTACCATCTTATTGGTCAGTCACAGTATGGAGGACATGGCTCGTATGGCAGACCGCTTGATCGTAATGAACGAAAGCCACATTTTTATGCAGGGAACGCCAGGAGAAGTATTTGCCCGGGCAGAAGAGTTGACCAGCATTGGGCTCACTGTACCTCAGGTCACAACAGTTATGGGACAATTATGTGAATTGGGCCTGCCTCTTCCGCCAAATATCTATACAATAGAGCAGGCTACTGCTGCAATTCTGGCTCTTTTGGAAGGAGGCCATCATGCTTAAAGACATCACCCTTGGCCAGTACTTTCCGGGAGATACTTTTATCCATCGTCTGGATCCCCGTATTAAACTAATCGCTGTACTCCTATATATCATCGCTTTGTTTTCTGCAAAATACTTTCTCACATACGGTATTATGATCGCGGTTTTAGCCATATCTGTTGTCGTTTCCAAAGTAAGTTTAAAAACTATTTTAAAAGGCGTTAAACCTATTTTTATTATCGTCATTATTACCGGTCTACTCAATTTGTTTTATACACCAGGTGAGCCATTGGTGCACTTCTGGATCTTCACCATTACAAAAGAAGGTATTTTTTCAGCAGTATTTATGATTATCAGGATTATTATGTTAATCATCGGCACTTTTTTGCTTACCTATACCACCTCTCCTATTTTGCTCACAGATGGTCTAGAGATGTTATTAAGTCCGCTCAAAAAAATCAAGGTGCCTATTCATGAATTGTCCATGATGATGAGTATTGCACTTCGTTTTATTCCAACTCTCATTGAAGAAACCGATAAAATTATGAGTGCTCAAAAAGCAAGAGGTGCCGATTTTGAAACAGGAAGTCTGTTAAAGCGAGCCAAGGCTCTTTTACCTCTTTTGGTTCCTCTCTTTATCAGCTCCTTCCGTCGTGCGGACGAATTAGCCATCGCTATGGAGTGCCGATGTTACCACGGCGGCAATGGGCGCACTAGATTGCGCCAACTCAAATTTGTGGGAAGAGATTATGCAACTCTCTTTTCAGGTTTGGCGCTATGTGCAGGTGTTATTGTTTTGGGGCGGTTTGGATGGTAACAAAAAATATTGCCCTTCGCCTTATGTACGTCGGCACAGACTTTCATGGGTGGCAAGTGCAAAAAAACGCCATTTCTGTAGCTGAAACATTGGAAAAGGCCATTGCTGGAGTTGTAGGCCACCCTGTTCGTGTGGTAGGTTGTGGCCGCACTGACGCAGGCGTCCATGCAAAGGTCTATATTGCTAATTTCCGTACCACCTCCCGTATTCCATTGGACCGCCTGCCGCTGGCTTTAAATACCCGTCTACCTGATAGCATTGTCGTCACAAAAGCTACGGAAGTTTCGGAAGATTTCAATGCTATTGGCTCCTGTGTTCAAAAAGAGTACACATATTTGATCTATAATTCTCGTATGAGGAATGCGTTTTACGTCGATCGGGCTTATTTTTGTCCAAAACAGTTGGACCATCAGCGTATGGCACAAGCCGCCATCCATTTTGAAGGAACACACGATTTTGCTGCCGTCCGCTCTGTTGGAACAGATGTACGCTCCACTGTACGTACTATTCATTATTGCAATGTACAACGTAAAGGAGATTTGGTTTCTGTTTCCGTTTGTGCAGATGGGTTTCTCTACAATATGGTACGTGCTATCACCGGCACATTAGTCTATGTAGGGCTTGGAAAACTATCACCTGATGCTATTTCTGATCTTTTGTTGGGGCGAGATCGAACAGCTGCTGGTCCCACCTTACCACCAGGCGGACTTTATCTTACTCGTCTATGGTATCGAGAAGACATTGGTGTAGATCAAATCAGCTGTTGAATACCATTTTTTCCAAAGATAGGATTAGGAGGACTCTCATGCCAACGAAACTACCAGATTCCCATCCCGCCGCTTCTGGAAAGGAAACCTCTCGCAAACGTAAAAAGCGTCGTCCCAGACGAAGTGTCCTATTCCGAATCATTTCATTTATCCTTATGCTGATTCTGGTTCTTGGCGCTATTTTGGTAGTTGTATTCCGGGATCAATTGAATATTGATGCTTTACGTCGCGCCATTGCCTATCGACAAATGGAACGCAATGAATCAGGGCAATGTACTGAATTTGAATATGAGCAAGATACCAGCAATCAGTTTGCCACATATCAGAATGGTCTTTTGATCGCCTCTACCACAGGGGTAACTTTATTTGATCAAAGTGGGCAAGAGCGTTTTTCCGAGAAAACAGCCATGTCTTCTCCTATCATCTGCACCTCAGATACAGCTGCATTGGTCTATGACGTGAGTGGTTCCCACTTGCTTCTGTTTTCTGGTATGAAAGTAGGGCTTTCTCTTACGCTAGATAACGGATTGTCCTTCTTCTCTGCCAGCTTAAATAACAGTGGGTATTTGACAACGGTTTCTCAAGCGGCTGGATATAAAGCGGTGGTAGATGTATATAATGAAGAACAGAAACACGTTTTCCGTTGGAACTCTTCCTCTCATTTCGTTTCTGATGCTGTTGTTTTCAACGACTGCAAAACAATGGCTGCTGTCACAGTAGGGCAGGCCAATGCACAATATGAAAGCAGCCTGGTACTTTACCACTTAGACAGCGAATCTCCCTATACCACTTTAAATTTAGGGAATCACCTGGTTCTCTCTGTAAAACCCATGGGAGAATTGCTTTGTATTTTGACCGACGACGCTCTAATGTATGTCAATCAGAAGGGAGAGCTGCTGTCTACTTATTCTTATCAGAACGAATCTCTTAGTATGTTTTCTTTGGACGGGGCAGATTTTTCTGTGGTAGAATTAGGAAAATACCAGGCAGGAAGCCTGGGACAGCTTGTAACAATCGACTCTGCGGGCAACGAGATCGCTTCTCTTCCTCTTTCGGAAAATGTGGTTTCTCTGTCTGCATCCGGTCGATACGTTGCTGTTCTTTTCTCCAACCATTTGGATATTTATGATCAGAATCTCAAGCTCTATGCAAGACTAGAAGACACTGGCAGTACCCGAAAGGTATTTATGCGTTCGGATGGCTCCGTAATGTGTGTGGGTATTGATACCGCTTGGCTGTATCTTCCTTGATTTTCCTTTTTATTCTTTCTATTTCTCAGAAAGGGGGACAAATGTGAGTCCCATCATCATCGATCTGATTCTATTATTGATTTTGATCCTGTTTATGTACACAGGGTTTCGGAAAGGTCTTATATCCACTTTAGCGGGCCTTCTCTCCTTTATCATTGCACTGGTTGGGGCAAATTTGCTGGCACGTGCATGTACCCCTACCGTAGCCAATTGGATTGCTCCTTCGATAGAAACAGCTCTTGTGGAAAAAATACAAACTACACCAGACCCGCAAGATACCACATCTTCTGTATCACCTTCTTCGGAGTATACTGAATCGACCAGTAACCCTCATTCTGATGGCGAAACAGATCAAACTATGTCAGAAGAAAATAGCCTCATCTCGGTTTTACAGCAACTTGGTCTTTACGACAGTGTGACGCAGTATATCACCGACGCCACAGAGCAGCAAGTAACCGCAGCAGGTACCAGTATTGCAAAAATCCTTTCACTCTCTCTTGCTTCTCTTGTTGCGTTCTGGGTACTTTTTCTCTTGTTTCTTATTCTGTTGCGGATTGTTTTGGGAATTTTGGTGCGAGGGCTCAATCTTGTGGCGCGCCTTCCGGTTCTCCATCAGCTTAATCACATAGGAGGTCTTCTTATAGGCTTATTGCAGGGAATCGTTGTTCTATTTCTCATTGCATGCCTCCTGCCTCTTTTAGGACCATGGATTCCTGAAAATGTGATGGAGCAAACTATCCTTCTGCGCCTATTGACACACACCAACCCATTTGCACTATTCCCTGCATTGTCCACATAAATTCAACATAAGGAAGCGAAGCTATGACGATTCCAAACCTACTCTCCCTCTTTCGGCTAGCATTAGTTCCTCTATTTCCGATTGTCTTTTTCAGCGATATTCCTCACGCCCGCATATATGCTATTTTGATTTACGCTTTAGCCTCTTTTACAGATGTGCTAGATGGATTTATCGCTCGACATTGCCATATGGTTTCTCAATTGGGACGTATTTTAGATCCGCTAGCTGACAAACTAATGGCATTCACAGTGCTTACCTGTATTGCTGTGGCTCAAATTGTACCTTTTTGGGCTGTACTCATCTTTTTCTGTAAGGAAGCATTGATGGGGCTTGGCGCACTCACTCTTTACCAGAAGATTGATGATGTCATGCCTTCCAACTGGCTTGGAAAAGGCGCTGGCGCAACATTTTTTATTGTCTGTGTCTGTCTTATGCTTTTCCCTCAAATACCACACTTTTGGGCAACATTTTTGATTTGTGTTGCTCTGGCCCTTAATATCATTGCATTTTTTAACTATCTTTGGATTTTTATCCTCAAAATAAACGAATCTAACGAATCATAAAAGGAGATCATGGTATGCAACCTCCCCTCTGTTCCCGCTGCAAGAAAAATTTAGCGGTTGTATTTATCACAAAAATGGAAAACGGTCAACAAAAGCACGAAGGTCTATGCCTAAAGTGTGCCAAAGAATTGGGCATCAAACCTGTAGAAGATATGATGCAGAAGATGGGCATTTCTGAAGAAGATTTAGACTCCCTCAATAATGAAATGATGGGAGCATTTGGAGATATGGAAAACCTGGAAGGACTCATGGAAACAGATGAAGACGAAGAAGATGACGCTGGGAAAACCGCTACATTCCCCTTCTTAAACAAACTGTTTGGTGGTATGCAAGGAGACAGCCCATCTGGTGAATCTGCGTCGGGCCGTCCACCTGCTCAAGAAAAAGAACCGGGCAAAAGAGAGAAAACACAAAAACGAAAATATCTGGATAATTATTGTATCTCTCTCACACGCAAAGCACGAGAAGGAAAATTAGATGCCGTTATAGGAAGAAATGAAGAAATCCAACGGGTCATACAAATCTTAAATCGGCGGCAAAAAAACAATCCTTGTCTAATTGGTGAGCCAGGTGTTGGGAAAACCGCCATTGCCGAGGGACTTGCCCAACGCATTTATGATGGAAATGTTCCCTATAAACTATTGGACAAAGAAGTGTATCTGTTGGATCTTACGGCTCTGGTAGCAGGAACGCAATTTCGTGGTCAGTTCGAAAGCAGAATGAAAGGTTTAATTGAAGAGATCAAGAAATTAGGCAACATTATTCTCGTCATTGATGAAGTCCACAGCATTGTTGGTGCAGGAGATGCAGAAGGTTCCATGAATGCAGCAAATATATTAAAACCTGCTCTTTCCCGTGGAGATATCCAAGTAATTGGTGCAACAACATTCGCCGAATATCGAAAACACATCGAAAAAGATACAGCATTGGAACGCCGTTTCCAACCTGTCACAGTCAACGAACCCTCTGTAGAACAAACTGTAGAAATCATCAATGGTATTGCTCATTATTATGAATCATTTCACGGTGTCAAAATTCCACCTATGATCGCTCGCTTAGCCGTCACAATGAGCGAACGATATATCACTGACCGTTTCTTACCAGATAAGGCCATTGATTTAATTGATGAAGCTTGTTCAGAAGTTAATCTACATGACAAAGTATATGCTCAGCGGGCAGAAGCACAAAAAGAGCTAGCTGATTTACAGAAAGAGCGTGAAGTTATGCTGGCAGATGCCAGCGATGCCGCATATGAACGACTTGCATTTTTACGGAGCAGAGAACTTCAACTCACAACAGAATTAGAAGCTCTTTCTAAAGAACCCCTACCGGAACTCACCATCGAGCACCTCTCTCATGTCATTGAAATGTGGACTAAAATCCCGGCCAGTCGCATACAAGAGCAAGAGTTTGAACGTCTCTCTAAATTGGAAGACCGCCTTTCCTCCCATATTATTGGCCAAAAAGAGGCTGTTGCCGCTGTTGCCGCGGCTATCCGAAGAGGACGTGTAGGGATCTCACCCAAACATAAACCTACTTCCTTTATTTTTGTTGGTTCCACAGGCGTTGGCAAAACAGAACTTGTGAAACAATTGGCACAAGACTTATTCGATTCCCCAGAATCACTCATCCGTCTTGACATGTCTGAATTCATGGAAAAACATGCGGTTTCCCGCATCATCGGTTCTCCTCCGGGCTATGTTGGATATGAAGAAGCTGGTCAATTGACAGAAAAAGTACGACGGAAGCCTTATTGTGTTATTTTGTTTGACGAAATTGAAAAAGCGCATCCTGATGTGTTAAATGTCTTGTTGCAAATTTTAGATGACGGTCAAATCACAGATGCCCATGGCAGAAAAGTAAATTTTGAAAACACTGTTATTGTGATGACATCCAATGCTGGAAGCGACCGGAAGAGCGGATCTGTTGGGTTTGGGAAGGATGTAAATGAACAGGGAAAAGACAAAGTGATGAAAGCATTGGGCGACTTCTTGCGTCCAGAGTTTATCAACCGAGTTGATGAGATTATCTATTTCAATCGGTTAACAGAAGAAGACTTTAAGGCAATTGCCAAAATTATGGTAGAAGAGTTAAAACAGGCATTGGAGGAAAAAGGTATTGCTCTCTCCTACGATGACAATCTGCTATCCTATTTATCGAAAAAATCTTACTCTCTCACTTACGGAGCACGTAATTTGCGCCGTCTTATCCAAAAGGAATTGGAAGATGCTATTGCATCTCGTATCATTAACAGTTATTCACATCCCATTACTAAAATCCATGTTACAGCAGAAAATGAACAGCTTTTATTTTCCACTCTTTGATTGTTTCTTTCACCTCCAAGCCTCTTGTGGGGCTTGGAGGTTTTTTGCATTGTTTTTTTCTGTCAAACTTTCTAAGATTACTTGTATTTTTCTACAATTTTTTGTCGTCTTTTTATGAAAAAAAGAAAATTTCTTTTTTTGGGGAAAAACCACTTTCCTCTTTTCGCCTTTTGTATTAAAATTGTAATGTTTCACTCTGTCATTTCAGAATCTGAATGACAAAAGGTGTGTTGTTTTGGAAAGGAAGCGTTTGATTTGAACAATTTTGAAAAAGATTTGTCCCAAGGCAATGTGGCCCGGCAACTTCTACTGTTCGCCATTCCTTTTATTGTTACCAACTTGATCCAGTCCCTTTATAGTGTAGTTGACATGATCATCGTAGGACAATTTGCTGGAACAGCTAGTATGTCAGGCGTCAACATTGGCAGCCAAGTCTCACTTCTAATCACTATGTTAGTCATTGGCTTAAGCGCTGGCGGTACCGTTCTTATTGCTCAGTATAAGGGATTTGGCGCACGAGAAGAATTGACCCGTACCATCGGGACTTTGTTTTCCACACTCCTCGTATTGGCAGTGATCTTAACCGTCATTATGTCCATCTTTAGCGTTCCGATTTTACATTTGATCCAAACACCACCGGAAGCCTTTGAAGAAGCAAGGCGCTATCTGCTCGTTACAGTAGCAGGCACTATTTTTATCTTTGGATATAATGCATTTAGCGCCGTTTTTCGCGGCATGGGTAATAGTAAACTACCGCTCATTTTTGTTTCTATTGCCTGTGTAGCAAATATTGTCCTTGATCTGATCCTAGTAGCTGTTTTTCACATGGGTGCACTGGGCGCCGCTATTGCTACCATTTTCTCCCAGGCACTCAGCATGATTTTATGTATTGTCTTTTTAAAACGGCGAGATTTTGTATTTGATTTTCGCCTGCAATCCTTTCGGTTTCACAAAGAACAACTGAAAAAATTATTACAGGTAGGTATTCCCACATCTGTGCAAAACACCATTACCCATATTTCTTTTATCGTATTAACCGCCATGGTAAACACTCTAGGTGTTGCTGCTTCCGCTGGCGTAGGTGCCGTCGCAAAATTTGATACCTTTGCTATTTTACCTGCCATTGCCGTAGGCAACTCCGTTTCTGCCATGAGCGCTCAAAACATTGGAGCTGGAGAAGAAAAACGGGCTATTCAAACAATGAAAATTGGCATTATTATTGCTTTTCTAATGTCTTTAATCATGTTTTTTATCGCTATGTTTTTTCCGGAACCGATTCTACGTATTTTTGGGAACGATCCTGACATGATCCGAGAAGGTGCTGCTTATATGCAGGCCTTCAAATATGATTTTCTGATCGTACCCATATCATTCTGCCTGAACGGTTTATTCATCGGCTCTGGACACACAACATTCTCTCTAATCAATAGTGCATTATCATCTCTTATCATTCGGGTTCCAGTGTCTTATTTATTTGGTATGTTTTTGGGGGAAGGTGTATTCGGTGTAGGCCTTGGTGGTCCATTGGCCACTGTAGCAGGTTCCCTGATTGCTATCATCTATTTCTTTTCCGGACATTGGAAACGTTCTACCATTATTCAACGCTAGCTTCATCCCGCCCACGTAAGAATGGGCGGGATATCTTTCTTTATACCCCCTTCTTCATAGGCAATCATAATACCAATCTTCTTTTAAGAGCTGCAATAGCTATTTTCCCATAGCAATTGCGATGTCCAATAGAAAAAATGAGATTGTCCTTGCAATATAGGATACTTTGGTATAAAATATAAAAAAGTGAATTGTGCGGCAATGAAAATCCGCATTTTCAGTCGGCTGGCCCGGCTGCAGATCAGTTGTAGATAAGAAGTATGGAGGACGGAAAATATGATTTCAGCCAGTGATTTCAGAAATGGCATTACCTTTGAAATGGACGGCAACGTAATGCAAGTAGTAGAATTTCAACATGTCAAGCCGGGTAAAGGTGCAGCATTTGTACGCGTGAAAATGAAGAATATCATGACTGGTGCTGTAACAGAAACCACTTTTAGCCCCACAGATAAGTTTGAAAATGCTTATATTGAGCGAAAAGATATGGAATACAGCTATAACGACGGTGATCTGTATTACTTTATGGACATGGAAAGCTATGAGCTTATTCCTTTAGATGCCAAGCTTTTGGGTGATAGCTTCCGCTTTGTCAAGGAAAATATGACTTGTAAAGTTATGTCTTACAAAGGCAATGTGTTTGGTGTAGAACCTCCCAATTTTGTAGAATTGGAAGTAACTGCAACAGATCCCGGGTTCAAAGGAGATACTGCTACCAATGTACAAAAACCCGCCACCTTGGAAACTGGCGCTGAGATTAAGGTTCCTCTGTTCATCAATCCTGGTGACCACATCCGTGTAGATACACGGACTGGTGAATATTTGGAACGTGCCAAGAATTAATTTTTAAAAAGAAGAGGACGGGAGTAAATCATATGACAATTTCTGAAAAAGTAGCCTATCTGAAAGGCTTAGCTGAAGGTTTGAAGTTGGACCCAGAAGAATCAAAAGAATCCAAACTTCTTTCTGTTATGATGGATATTCTAGAAGATATTGGTCTCACCATTGCTGACTTAGAAGAAAACGCATTAGCCTTAGGCGATGAGATCGATGCATTATCTGATGATCTTGCTGATGTAGAAGAAGTGGTCTATGAAGATGTTGATTCAGATGAATGTGATGACGATTGTCACTGCTATGATGATGAAGACGATTTTTTTGAAATGGAATGTCCCAATTGTGGTGAAACTCTAGTCATTGATGAGGCTGTCATGGAGCAAGGTTCTATCACCTGCCCCAGTTGCAACCAGAGTTTTACCCTAGAAACTGGCGATTGCTGTGATGATACTTGTAATTGCAATTGCAACGAATAAAGACAAAAAACATGCTCACACCGTAAAAGTGTGAGCATGTTTTTTTGATTCACCTTATTGGTCTATCCTGTCTATATGAACTGTGCAAAAATAGATGCACCGACTACTGTAATCAATCCAGAAACAGCAATGGATAAGCTGCTCATTGCTCCCTCCACGGTACCAAGCTCCATAGCCCGCGCCGTACCAATGGCATGGGAAGCGGAGCCTATAGCAATGCCTCGAGCTATGGGGTCTGTAATCCGAAACCACTTGCATAAGATTTCTCCAAACATATTGCCAAAAATACCACTGAGAATAATAACTGCCACAGTAATAGTAGAAATTCCTCCTAATTCTTCTGATATTCCAATTCCAATAGCTGTGGTAATCGATTTTGGTAATAGAGTCACGTATTGACTATGTTCCAAAGAAAACACAAGAGCAATCAATAGCACTCCTACAAGAGTTGACAATACGCCAGATAGGATCCCTGCCAAAATTGCTTTCCAATTGTCTTTCAACATTTTTATTTTTTCATACAGGGGGATCGCCAAACAAATGGTAGCCGGGGTTAAAAAATAACTTAAGTATTTGGCACCATTATAATATGTGTCATAATCAATACGGAAGATTAGTAATACAGCAATCACCAAAATAATGGCAATCAATAAGGGATTACATATAGCCCATCTGCATTTCTTTTTTATGCAAAGGCCTATCTCATAGGCCAACAAACTGAGAAAAACTCCAAAAAAGGCCGAGTCAATCACAAATCCCATCATTGTTCTTTCTCCTCGCCTGTCTTTTTCTCTTGCTTTATCACCCACTGGGTTACACGCCCAGAAACCAATAGAACAATGGTTGTCAAAACAATAACAGAGAGCAAAATGGGCAACAACATGGCTCTTACTGTCTCAAAAGATGTCATAAGGCCTACAGTGGCTGGAATAAATAAAATAGTCAAAATTTGTACCAAAAAATCGCCTGTTTCTTTGACCCATTCCAAGCGGATAATATGGAGGATAAGTGCCAAAAGCAATAGTACCAATCCGTAGATACTAGCAGGAATGGGAAGTGGAATCCAATAATGCAGTAATTCACCTAAAACGGAAAAAAGCAAAATAATGCAGATCTGTCTGATGTATTTCATCCATATCCCTCTTTTGATTTTCTTTATTACCATGCGCAACTGATCAAAAAAGAACAGAACGCACCTGGAGTTTCCCAGGATATTGGCTTTTTCATTTATGATAAGCAAAGAATAACACCCCTGGAACAGTAGATGCAACCATCTCGCTTTCCAGGGGTGTCGCCTTTTTGTAATTATCTCTTGGAGTTTTACACATACCGTTTATATCGTTTGATATCGTGTAATATCGTTGATATTGTGCGGCTTTGTGTAATCGAAATTGAATATCGTTGCAAAAAGTTTATATCTTTTTATATAATTTTGCACCAAAATCCGCTTTAAAGTAAGCGGTTATTTGCATTTTTGATGTCATTTAATGACTTTACAACCTCGGCAAAGCCAAGCATCATCATTCCACTAATTAAAGAAATGGCCCAATAGGTAATTGCTGTTGCAAATGAAAATTCCGTATCAGTATAAGTATAATAGAATCCTTTTGTAACTTCTGTAGTTCCTAATGCAATACCCGCAATAAAGCCGCCTATGAAAATAATCCATGCTATAACAGTCAAACCAATTACTACGGGGTTTGTTTCCGCCACTTTTTCGTTAGAAAATTTTCGTATTTCTTCAAATTCTTTTTCGCTAACAGCGATAGGAACTTTCTTATAATATTTTGATTTTTGCCCTTTCTTATCCCATTCGCTTAAATGATATTCGATTGAATAATTTCCGTCAGGAGAATAAACTTTTTCATAAAGACCAAGCGAAATGAGAGTTTTAGCCTTTTTCTTCTCTTTCCTTGTTTCAGCTTCTTGTTGCTTTTTTTCTAAAAATTCCTTTACTCTTTCGTCCATAATTTTGACCTCCTTGAAATAGTAAAAAAGTGCATCTCACTAGGAGACGCACCGAAAATTGCTTCCTCCAATATTGCTATACATCTGCACAAAGTCAGGAAGAGAAAATACATTTTCACCAAAAGTATTCCCCAACTTGTGCATCTTAAGATGTGTAGCATAGATATAATACCATAAAACATTGAAAAATCAATATTTGGAATATTAGCTTATTTTAACAAATACACGTTTTACACTTTAACTCATGCAATCTAGGTAAATGATCGGAAATTGCTTTTACATCAAATCCGTCATTGATAAGTAAGATTTATAGAATGCGAAGATCGGTTTTTTAATATTTGCACCAAACTTTTAAAAAAGACAAGAGAAAACCCCGAATATCTTGACCATTTCGGGGTTTTCTGGAAGCTGTGTAAGATAGAAATTATCTCTTGGGTAAGTGAGATTAGCGCTTGCTGAACTGGGGAGCGCGACGAGCGGCTTTGAGGCCGTACTTTTTACGTTCCTTCATACGTGGATCGCGGGTTAGGAAACCTGCCTTTTTAAGAATAGGACGATATGCTTCGTCTACCAAGAGCAACGCTCTGGAAATACCATGACGTAATGCACCAGCCTGACCGGTGACACCACCGCCAGAAACTGTGGCAACAATATCCACTTTGCCAACAGTGTCTGTCGCCACCAGAGGTTGGCGAGTAATAAGCTTTAAAGTTTCCAAGCCAAAGTAATCATCAATATCGCGGCCGTTGATGGTGATTGCCCCTGTTCCACCGGGGAAAAGATGTACTCTGGCTACAGAAGATTTCCTTCTGCCTGTACCATACAAGTAAGGTTTTTTGCTCTTATACATTCTCTTCTCCCTCCCTTATTCTGCTACCCAGGGTTCCGGCTTCTGTGCAGCATGAGGATGCTCGCTACCACGGAAGACCTTCAACCGTACTTGTGCTTTACTGCTGATACTGTTACGGGGCATCATACCACGTACAGCCAGCTTCATTGCCAGTTCTGGCTTGTCCTGCATTAAAAGACGATATTTGACTTCCTTCAAGCCACCTGCATAGCCAGAATGGGTACGATAAAATTTCTGTTCCATCTTCTTTCCGGTCAGCACCGCTTTTTCTGCATTCAATACGATGACAAAATCACCACAATCAACATGCGGCGTATAATCCGGTTTGTGCTTGCCACGTAGTAAGACAGCTGCCATCGCCGCAGTTTTTCCCAGAGGCTTGCCAGCTGCGTCAAGGATATACCATTTCCGTGTAACGGTATTCCTATTTGCCATAAATGTGGACATTGTTTCCCCTCCAAATATCTATTTTGTAAATTTTCCTTTACATAATGGCTGCTTCACGGTAAAATACCGTTGTCCTGAACGGGGACAGAACCATTTCACCTTCCTTTTACCACAAAGCACATATAGTTATAACATAATCAAAATCTAGTGTCAACTCAAAAATGAGATTTTTTTATTTATCAATCACTTCTCTTTTGATATCTCATCTTTTCTCTTGTTTTCTTCCGATATCTCAGTTTCGATTTTTCTTTTTTGAAAGGGAGGAATCTACATGCAATATATTTCAGGCCTTGTACGCCGGTGTCTAGAAGATTACGATATGATCCAACCTCACGACCATATTATCGTAGGCTTGTCTGGTGGCAAAGACTCTCTTATGCTATTGACCGCACTCTCTACACTCCGCACCTACTATCCCATTCCCTTTACTCTGGAAGCACTTACATTGGATATGGGAATCCCTGATATGGACTTTTCCCCGCTTATCTCTTTTTGTAAACAACTGGACATTCCTTACACCATTCTTCCCACACAGTTATATCAAATTATTTTTGAAATGCGCAAAGAAAAAAACCCTTGCTCTATGTGTGCTAAATTGCGTCGCGGTGCATTGAATCGGACACTGGTGGAACAAGGTTATCACAAAATCGCACTGGGACATCACTATGATGACGCAATCGAAACCCTTCTGCTCTCATTGTTTTTTGAAGGTCGCATTCGTTGCTTTCAACCGGTAACCTATCTGGATCGAACCAATATTACCCAAATTCGTCCCCTCCTTTATGTAGGAGAATCTCTCATTGATGCTACAGCTAAGCGACTTTCTTTGCCTATTGTTCCAAATCCATGCCCAGCGAACGGGAATACAAAACGGCAGGAAATCAAAGATCTTATTTCTCAATTGGAGTCTTCTTATCCCGGTGTAAAACAACGCATTTTTGGCGCTATGCAGCGGCTCCCTTTGGAACATTGGAAGCCTCTGCAAAACAGACGTCGCCCTCTTCCAGAAAGAGAATAGAGGTTTTTCACGTTATCCCAAAAATGCCCATCGAAGCATCAATAACAAACCAAATCCCGGCACACCCAAAAGTGCCATTACAAATGCATTAAAAAGGTTGACACCCAATGTAATTCCAATGGCACTTCCTATGTTGGAAAATAAGGCCAATAAACCTAAACTGGCCGCCATGCGGACCAGAAATCGAATCACGCCTCTGAGAGCATTACGAAAAAAAATGAGTACTCCTATTCCAAGTGCACCAATCAACAAATAAGGCAGGAACCCAAATTGCTCCATAGTCCACTCCATTCTATGTACAGATGCCTTTTATTGGCATCTCCTTATATTTCCAGCTTTTTAATCTTTCGCAACAAATAATCGTATCGTGCAGATAAAGCTTTGATTTCAAAGATACAAGAATCAATGAGATCGAAATCCGTTAATGTATCAAAAGATGCATATGCCTGCTGCAATGTCTCTTTGGTTTTTTGAAGGGTAGTATACAATAACTGCTTTTCTCCCTGCTGCTTTTCCCGTTTACATTCCTCAGTGGAACGATTCCAATGAAACACCGTCTTCCATCTCCACTTCATTTTAATTATATGAATAGGCTGCACAAATATGTCCTTATTTATACAGAAAAGGAACATGTCCCCATCTGAAGACATGTTCCTTTTGATTTACTCTGGTCCATTTATGGCAACTCACTCTCATAACAAACAAGGCAGAGCTCCGATTCTTCTTCCAGGTCATCTCCTTGTGTACGGTACGTATAAATGATACCATTGGCATTTAATTCTTCCAAAAACGCCTCTGCTTCTTCTCGTTCCAATATCCTTTCTTCACCAACACCTTGAATGATGAGTATGGCAAAATAGGAGGGCATTTCAGACGGAGTGGACACAGCTTTTGCTGCACTTTTATCGTCAAAGACAGAATCTAGATAAAACCCGCTTTCTCCTCTATCTCCTTCAAGTATTTTTGCTGTTTCTGTAACACGTTCTGTCTTGCGTAAGATGGGAGCCTCATAGGCCTCTATACATACAGTTGCATTTGAATTGTCACCTTGCGAGGAAACATTTTCTCCCCACGCTCCAGCAGGAGGGTCAGACAAAATTCCTAGAATCCCCCCCTCCCATAAGAACAATCAAAAAGACTGCTGCACCCGAAAGAAATTGGCGTACTTTCTGTGTTTTTTCCTTTACCTGTCTTATTTCTTGCAACACAGTATCAGAAAAACCTGCCGGGGGAGTCGCTTCCAAATAGTACATTACTTTTGATAAACAGGCCATATCTTGATAAAGGGCTCTGCATTTTGGACATTGCTCTAGATGAGCGACCAGCATATCCGCTTCTTGTGGCAGTAACATTCCATCCAGAAATGGGCTGATCTGCTCCTCATAATATGAGCAATCTTTCATACAGTTTCTCCCCTTTCTGAATGTTTGGACGGTTTTGCATCGAAAAAGTTCCCATTTTCCAATAAAATTTCGCGCAGTTGACGTCTGGCTCTAGCCAATCGAGACTTTACCGTCCCAGACTCCAGTTTTAAAGCCACTCCTATTTCATCGTAAGACAATCCACCCATTTCACGCAATAACAATATTTGTCGATGCTCCTCTGAAAGCTGTTGAATCCCTTTCTCTAAAACTCCTCGTATCTCTAACCGCTCCAATTCTGTTTGAGGTTCCTGCCAATAACTCACTCGATTACTTTGTTTCTCAGTTTGGTCCTCCATAGAACAAGTAATGGCTTTCCGCTTTTTTTCTCTCCGCAGAAAATCGATACACAAATTCGTCGTCAATCGGTAAAGCCAAGTGGAGAAACTACATTCCATTCGAAAAGCAGGCAACCTGCGATATGCCATCAAAAATGCTTCCTGGGCTAAATCTTTTGCATCTTCTACGTTTCCAGTCATTCGCAAGGTTAGTGTATATACTTTGGTTTCATTTGCTTTCACCAAGGTACCAAATGCTTCAGTATCCCCCTTTTTTGCAAGGTGAATAATGTCCTGCTCTTCTAACATGGATTTCACCTCAATTCTCGCTTGATCCTTTCCGTGATCCGATAAATATCCTCCATAGATGCAATTTTGCAAATCTGTTCTTTATAATATCCAGAATATGGTACACCCTTTAAATACCAGGCATAATGTCGTCTTGCTTCCAAACAGGCAATCCGCTCTCCTTTCTGGGCTGCTGCCAGTTCAAATTGACGCACTGCAACATCTACCCGCTGGCACAAAGGTGGAAGCTGTGGAATCTCTTTCCCTTCAAGTGCTGCTGCTGCCTGTTGACAAAGCCATGGATTCCCAAATACTCCTCTTGCCACCATAGCCATGTCTGCACCAGTATACTTTAAAATATGGACGGCCTCCTGGCCAGAAAAAACATCCCCATTGGCAATCACCGGGATAGAAACTGCCTGCTTGACATCTCGGATACAGTTCCAATCTGCTCTTCCAGAATACATTTGTGCTCTAGTTCGACCATGGACACAAATAGCGGAAGCACCCGCTGCCTCTACCACTTTGGCCAATTCCACTACATTGAGATTTCCTTTATCCCAACCTCTTCTGGTTTTGACGGTAACAGGTCTGCCTCCTGCTCCTCGTACCACAGCTTCTACCACTTTGGCCGCCTTATCCAAATCCTTCATCAAAGCGCTACCATCGCCGGCAGACACCACTTTTGGCACCGGACACCCCATATTGATATCAATAAAATCTGCACCTGAGTACTCTGCTGCAAGACCTGCAGCCTCTTCCATACATGCAGGGTCGCTCCCAAAAATCTGAACGGCACTAGGATGCTCTTTTTCTCCTATTGTAAGAAGAGGCAGTGTTTTTTTATCTTGATAGCAAAGTGCTTTGGCACTCACCATTTCCGTACATGTTAGACCTGCTCCCATCTCCCTGCAAATCGTACGAAAGGCCAGATCAGTCACGCCAGCCATCGGTGCCAACGCCAAACGTGATGGTATTTTTACGTTGCCGATCATCACGGACATATAGTCTCCTCCATTATCTCTGTTTTCTTGTCTCCCAATAGCGTTTTAAAAACGAATCCACATGTTCCCAGTAATCCTCTGGTGCCACCTGTACCGCTTCAGTGTGACCGGCCCCCGGCTGTAAATATAGTTCTTTGGGACCCCCAGCAGCTTCATATAATACACTTGCCATGTAAGATGGCACAAAGTCATCATCTGCCCCATGAATGAATAAAATAGGAACATCTGTTCGCTTGATTGCCTCCAGAGGGGCAGCATCTCGAATCCGATAACCCGCTTTTCTCCATATGGTGGCAGACAGTAAAGGCAACGCACCCATCAGAAACTTCGGAACACGTTGTGCTGCTACAAAAAGAAACTCTTCCCGAGCAGTGGTATATCCACAATCTTCTACAACGGCACGCACATTGGATGGCAGCGTTTCTCCTGCTACAAGCATTGCCGTAGCCGCTCCCATAGAGACACCATGAAGTACAATTTCTGCTTCTGGATCTTGTATTAAAATCCACCGGATCCAACATAAAATATCCAGCCGATCATGAACACCCATTCCAATGTATGTTCCTTCACTTTCCCCATGGCCACGCAATGCAGGAAGTAATACAGAATAACCCCGTTCTGCATACGCCCTGCCATATACATTCATCTGTTCCGGATATCCTCTATAGCCATGAATACAAACAGCCCAACGGTGTCCTTTCCCTATTTGCCTTTTCCAATATCCGCGAAGAAGTAAACCATCATCACTTTTGCACGACACCAGATAGCTACCTGGAATCTGCTCTTCTCGTTTCAATTCCTCTGTCGTACGCTTCGTTTTCTTATCTACAGCTATGATCTTGCGATATAGACCGCTCCCCAGGCACCAGAGAGAACCGCCAATCACAGCAGCACCTACTATAGCGCTTACCAAGTATCTTTTCTTGATCATTCTTAATGTCCTTTCCAAGCACTCGTTGACTCAGTATAGCACAAAAGGCCCTACCCTGCAACGAAAGGTCTACCTATCATTTGGCCTTTCTCCTTCACTGTTCTGGTTCCGATCCTGTCCTGTTTTAGAGAAAATAGACACGAAAACCCAGTAACTTTTTAAGGAGGAGTTTTTTGTATACTCAAACCATTGCTTGTAATCCCCCTGCCCCTCTTTTCCCTGGCGCAACAGTGGCTCTTCTCTGTCCTTCCAGTCCAGTCTCCATCAAACGACGGGAAGCTGCTGAAAAAGCAGTACGGGCTTTGGGGCTCAACCCCGTCCTATTTGACAGTGCCTTTGCCTCCCATGGATATCTGGCAGGATCAGATACCTTGCGTGCTGCCGATCTCAATCGGGCTTTTTCCGATCCTTCCATCGACGGCATTCTAGCACTGCGGGGCGGCTACGGCGCCCATCGCATTCTTCCCCTGCTGGATTGGGATCAAATAGCCGCCCACCCCAAATATTTTGGCGGCTATAGTGATATTACAGCCTTTCATATCGCACTGAACCAACGCTGCCATTTGGTGACTTACCACACCATTATGCCAGCTTCCAATTATTGGAGTCCAATTGATTCATACTCAATGAATTATTTAGAACGGGCATTGTTTGGCACCCTATCAGGCCCTATTTTCAATCCACCAAATCAGCCACTGCGAACCATCTCCGGCGGTTCTGTATCGGCTCCCCTCTGCGGCGGCAATCTTTCTGTATTAACTGCCTCTTTGGGAACTCCTTTTCAAATAGAAACAAAAGGCAAAATCCTTTTTTTAGAAGATGTACACGAACCCCATTCCCGAATTGATACCATGCTGACTCAACTACGAAATGCCGGTCTGTTAGAACAATGTGCTGGCATTTTGCTGGGTGCATTCACGGACGAAGCACCTGTACCCCCAACGGAAACACTTCCTCTGGAAGAAATCATCCAAGACTTATTACCTAAGAATATTCCCATTTTATCAGGGCTGGCTTGCGGTCATGTTTTGCCGTCTATGTCTCTTCCCATGGGCGCTATACTTTCGATGGATGCCGATTGCCAAACCCTAGAGCTTTTGGAAAGCAGGTGAGTTGCATTCAAACTGCAGTTGTTGCCGTTTCTGCCGCACCTTTGACAAAACTTCCTATTTCTGATGGATCTCTTGCCGACGAGGTTCTTTACGGCATGCAAGTGACCGTTCAAGGACCACCCCAATATGGATTCTACCGTATCCGCACTTCGTATGAATACGAAGGCTTTCTCCCTATGGAATCATTGCAAATAGGAGACACCGCTCTTGACTGGATGCGTCGGGAAAAAGCACAAGTAACTTCTCTCTTCTGTGACATTCTTCCTGCCCCTAAAATACAAAGCCGTCCTCTTATCACTCTTTCGAAAGGCGCTTTGCTTTGTCCTCTGCACACTCGACTCGATGGTTTTTCCATGGTTTTACTCTGTGACGGTGCCATTGGTTTCTGCCAAACAGAGCACCTCCATCCTCTTATCAAGGATCCATTACCAGAGCCTCTGTTTCGTCTACAAGTTGTAAAAACTGCTCTTTCCTTTCTTGGAACGCCTTATCGCTGGGGTGGAAAAACACCTTTAGGAATCGACTGTTCTGGACTTTGTTCTCTGTCTTATTGGTTGTGTGGCAGGATGATCTTCCGAGATGTCCACATTCCCCTTCTTCCTCCTCTGCATGCGATACCTTTGGAAGATGCAAAACCAGGTGATCTCTTGTTCTTTCCAGGACATATGGCCCTATATCTAGGTGATGGAAAATTCGTCCATTCAACTGCATTGAAGGGAAACAGCGGTGTTCAGCAAGGCAGTTTATTTCCTGGTATGCCAGGATTTCGACCCGATCTCGCCCAAACCCTTCTCTGTGTGGGAAGTATTTTTTAAAAAGCGTGTCAGAAGTTTTTCTGACACGCTTTTCTTAGGCAATTGTTCAGCTATAGAGCTCATCTTTTATGTGTTTTTTCGATACTGTTTCGATATTGATTCATGGAAATGGAAAACAACGCTCCACTAGTGGGCGGTGTATATGTGATGGCATTGGCGCCTGCTTCAATGGTTTCCAATATGCTTTCTTCCGTTGGTCCACCAGTAGCAATAATAGGGACTTCTGGAAAAGCTTCCCGAATGGATCGTACAATAGAAGCTGTTTTGGCAGCGCCTGAAACATTGATGATATCCGCACCTGCTTCCAAGCGGCTTTTGACGTCTTCCGCTTCTGATACAACCGTTACTACCACCGGAATATCCAATTCTCTTTTTAGTCGAATAATCGTCTCATTATCGGTTGGAGAGTTGACTACAACGCCAAACGCCCCTTCTGACTCTGCATCTGCAGCCAGGCGAATCACGCGTTCTCCTTTGGTTACACCACCCCCAACTCCAGCAAATACCGGCATATCAGCCGCCAGCATAACTGCTCGCATAATGGCCGGCTGTGGTGTGAATGGGTACACAGCAATAATAGCATCTGTATTGATATTTCGAATGATCGCCACATCCGTCGTAAAGGCTAATGATTTGATTCGACGTCCGAACACCCGAATACCAGATGCTTTACTGATGCACACGGGTATTTCAATCATGTGATTGCGCAATTGACCATGATAGTGGGGCACATGCTTTCCATTTTGATTTTTAGACTCCATCAAGCTTTTCCCTCCTATCTATTATCTAAAAAGTAACATTTGCAATTAGTAAAAAATAATCTTAGCTCCTTGCAACTACAACTCCTCCCATATATTTTTTGATTATATCACATCTTTGTGACAAAAAACAGGTGGTTTTGCACAAATGAAGGGGAAGCCGTCCTTGATTTTTTTTTTGCTATCCTGTAAAATTTTTATAATGGGGTGGTTTTTTTACAATTACCTTTTGAAAGGTGGTGAATAACATGTCTCTCGATGCAATTAAGAAAGTCACCGAAATAGAGGAAGCTGCCCATCAATCAAAAACAGCTGCCGAAACTGCCGCCAAAAAAATGATTTCGGATGCGGAGCAAAACGGAAAGCTTTCTTTAGAAATCGCCCGCACAGAAGCAGAAGCTGTGGTCAAAGAATGGATGACCCAGGCAGAACAGCAAGCAGCTGCAGAAGCAGAAAAAGACATTGTCGAAGCAAAGCACTCTTGTGAACAGATGCGGAACACAGCTTCCGCTCGGTTAGACGACGCTGTCGCTTGGATTGTAAGAAGGGTCGTGAATGTCTGATGTCAATTGTTAAAATGAAACGTTTCCGATTGATTGGTTTAGAAGCAGAACAAGAATCATTGCTTCAAGCTCTTCTTCACATCGGCTGTGTAGAAATCAGTCAACCAACCGAAAAGTTGGCTGATCCTGAATGGGGTGCACTGTTGCGCCCAGACGATGCAGCATTGCAGGATATTCGAGAACAAGCAAACAATGTTAAAACTGCACTGGCAGCACTTGACAAATACGCACCTGTGAAATCTGGCCTGTTTGAAAAACGGAAAAGTATCTCAGAAGGAGAATTTTTAAGCCGTGCTGCATTGGAATCTGCTTTAGGAAAAGCATCTGAAATCAACGGACACATTGCAGAAATTGGTCTTTTATACGGGCAAGAAAACCGTCTTGAATCTTTGCGCTCTAGCTTCTCCCCTTGGACATCGTTGGATATTTCGCTGGAAACTACGTCCACTGCCCATACTCATATTGCATTCGGGGTTTGCCCATCAGACGTCAATATATTGCAGTTGCAAGAAAAATTGGCACAGACATCGCCAAGTAGTGCTCTATTTTTGGCGCACACAGACCGTGACCAGCATTATTTACTTTTTATCTGCCATTTGTCAGAACTAGATGCTGGAAATGAAATCCTAAAGCAAAGCGCATTTAGTCGTGTCACATTTCAAGATGTCCACGGCACTGCAAAAGAGAGTATTGCTGTCTTGGATCAACAACTGGACCAATTAGCTGCGCAACGAAGAATCCATGAAGAAGCAGTTCGAGGATATCAAAATTGCCGGGAGGATTTGAAAATCTGTTCTGATCGGATTGCGCAAGAGCTTTCCAAGGAGGCGGCAAAGGAGAATTTACTTACCAATGGTACCATTTTCTTTGCTGAAGGTTGGATCCCAGCCGAAGCCGAAGAAGCATTTGCTAAGACCATTTTCCCCTTCACTTGTGCATGCGAAACCTCTGATCCTGTGGAGGGAGAAAAACCTCCTACGCTTCTAAAGAATACGAAGCTGGTCTCTTCTGTCAACAGCATTACGGAAATGTACAGTCTTCCCGCTTATGACAGCGTGGATCCCAATCCGCTGATGTTTCCTTTTTATGTCATGTTTTTTGGCATGATGTATGCAGATGTAGCATATGGTCTGATTTTGTTTCTTCTCTCCCATATTATCATCAAAAAGTACCACCCCAAAGGTGGTGTAGGCGAGCTTTTAAAGCTCGCTCGGGTCTGTGGTGTTACTACCATATTCTGGGGCGCTCTATCTGGAAGTTTCTTTGCCGACGTCATTTCTGTTGTGGCAGAATCTTTCTTTGGAACCGAAAACTTTTCACTCTATATTCCAGTACTCAATCCCGTGGAAAACCCGCTCCCTGTACTTTATCTTTCCTTGGTTCTGGGCATCATCCAAATCATTTTTGGGATGGGCATCAAAGCATATATGCTCATTCGAGATGGACATATTTTAGATGCCATTTTTGACGTAGGAAGTTGGTGGGTGGTTTTTGCCGGCATTGCGGTAGCAGCATTGACTGGGAATTTTGTCGTCTGTCTGATTGGTGTTGCTATGTTGATTTTGACACAAGGTCGAAAAAGCCCCTCTTTCTTTGGAAAAATCGGTGGCGGCATTGCCAGTCTCTATGATATCACCTCTTATTTAGGTGACATCCTCTCCTATTCCCGGCTGATGGCTCTGATGCTGGCAAGTTCTGTTATCGGTAGCTTGGTCAATATTTTAGGTGCATTGGCTGGTAATGTTTTGGTATTTATCCCCATCTTTGTAATCGGGCACGCATTTAATATGGGTATCAATGTAATTGGCACCTATGTCCACGCTGCTAGATTGCAATATTTAGAGTTTTTTGGTAAATTTTATCGAGAAGGCGGTACGCCTTTCCGTCCATTGACCTACCATACAAACTATGTAGACATTATGAAGGAGGAACAATAGCATGGAATTTTTAGCAAATTGTGGAACACAAATTGCATTTCTTGGCGCAACCCTTGCCGTAGCCCTGGCTTGCGCAGGTTCCGGTATCGGCTGCGGCTCTGTTGGTGAAGCAGGTACTGGTGTTCTTTCCGAAGATCCCAGCAAATTCGCTTCTGTTTTAATTTTGCAGATTCTTCCAGGAACCCAGGGACTTTATGGTTTGGTAATCTGGTTTTTTGCTCTCATGAAAATGGGATTTTTCAGCGGCACTATTGCAACCCTCACAATAGCCCAAGGTCTTGGCTATTTCGCTGCGTGCCTTCCCATTGGCATTGGCGGTCTTGTCACCGCAATCGCACAGGGACGCTGCGCTGCCACTGGTGTTATGCTGATGGCGAAACGTCCGGAAGAGATGTCCAAAGGTATCGTCATGGCTCTGATTATCGAATTCTACGCTGTTTTGTGCCTGTTGGCTTCCTTCCTCATGCTCAACAGCTTCTAAAATAAGTAAACCATTCCATCGAAAGGACGGCAGAATAATTCATGGATGGCATTGAAAAAATCACAGCGCGCATCTCACAAGAAAACGAAGAAGAGATCCGTGCAATAACAGAATCCGCTCAAAGACAGGTAGAGGAAATCAAAAAACGCTATGACGCAAAAGCCGCTGAACTTTCCTCAGACATTCGATCAAAGGGAAAGCATGCTGCAGCTGAGCGTAAAGAGCGGCTCGCCAGCGCCTCTCAAATGGAAATCAAAAAAATGGTTTTGGCCGTTAAACAGTCCATGTTAGATGAGGCATTCCAAAAAGCGCTGCATACCCTTTCCAGCTTGCCCGAAGAAGAATATATGGCATTGCTCATAGATCTCACTGTCAAAAGCGTCAGGACTGGAAAGGAACAGCTGATCTTCTCTCCTGCTGACCGAACCCGATTTGGAAAAAAAGTAGTTACCGCCGCCAATACCCGTCTTCAACAGAAAGGCAATCAAGCAGCGCTAACGCTTTCAGAAACCTCCAGAGCCATGAAAGGTGGATTGATTTTGATCGATGGCAAAATTGAAGTCAATTGCACTTTTGAAACCATCCTCCGCCTTCTGCGGAAGGACGTAGCCAGCCAAGTAGCAGCATTGTTATTTGACTGAATGCCAATATGGTTCTGATCCGCAAAGGAGGAATCCCTTTGGCCAAAAAAAGAAAAGCAAAAGATTATCTGTACACCAGCGCCCGGGTACGAGCGATGGAACATACGCTCCTTACCCGCTCTCAAATCGATCGCATGGTAAAAGCCCAAAGTCCTATAGAAGCTGCCCGTATTCTAGTGGAATGTGGATATCCTGAATGTTCGGTTGTTACACCAGAAACAGTGGACGGAGCGATCAAGACAGAGCGAGAAAAAACATATGAATTGCTGGGCACTATGGCCCCAGACCCTTCCATCATTGATGTATTCCGTTTAAAGTATGATTATCACAATGTAAAGGTACTGCTAAAAGCAGCTATGGTTCGAGAAAACGGTACGCATCTTTTAATGGATATGGGCAGAGTTCCTGTTAGAAAATTGGAAGAGGGCATTTTGCAATCAGATCTTCGAGGTATGCCTTCTATTTTGCAGGCATCGATACGGGAAGCAAGAGAAACCTTGCGTACTACAAACGATCCGCAGCTTTCTGATTTAATACTAGATCGGGCTTATTTTGAAGATATGGCTGATCTAGCCCATCGCTCTAACAGCTCTTTTTTAGCAGGGTATGTACGCCTTTCCATTGATGCGTCCAATCTGCGCTCTGCTGTGCGGGCACTGCGTATGGGAAAAACACCAGAATTTTTACGGAATATCCTGTTCCCTGGAGGGGAAGTAGACCGAACACGTATCACTGGCACCATTGCCACTGGTGCATCTTTAGACACATTGTTCGCTGTTTCTCCTCTCAAAACTGCAGCAGATGAAGGAGTTTCAGCCACAAAAGAAGGACGCCCTCTCACCCGTTTTGAAAAATTATGCGATGATGCCATTTCCCGTTATTTACAAAGCGCAAAATACAATAGTATCAGCGAAGCGCCTTTGATCTGCTACTTGGGTGCAAAAGAAGTGGAATTAACAACTGTGCGCATCATTATGACCGGCCTTATGTCAGGTCTGGAGCCAGAAGTGCTACAGGAAAGGCTGCGTGAAGTATATGTATAAGATTGGCGTATTGGGGGAGAGAGACAGTGTTTTGGGCTTTCGTGCTTTAGGCCTTTCTGTCTTTTTTGCTGACACAGCAGAAAAGGCAAAACCCATTTTACATAAAATGGTGCGCAAAGAATATGCAATCATTTACATTACAGAATCATTGGCTGCTCAACTCAAGTCAGAAATCGACCGTTACAAAGATACTCCCACTCCGGCCATTATTCTGATTCCCGGAAAAAGTGGCTCTTTAGGGATTGGTTCAACCAGCCTCAAAGACGCCGTCGAACGGGCAGTTGGCGCAGACATTTTATAAACACTGCATCGGAACAAACAAAGGACGTAATCCTTTTACGTCCTTGAGAAAGGGAATGGAAACTATGAGCAACGGCAAAATTGTAAAAGTGTCTGGTCCTCTGGTGGTTGCCACCGGGCTTGCCGACGCCAATATGGCCGATGTGGTACGTGTTGGAAAACAACGACTCATTGGCGAAATATTGAATATGCAGGGCGACTCTGCCTCGATCCAGGTATATGAGGAAACTTCTGGACTTGGCCCAGGCGCACCAGTTGTCACAACTGGTGTTCCTCTATCTGTTGAATTGGGTCCTGGCCTTGTCGAAACCATTTATGATGGTATTCAAAGACCGCTGAAGGAAATCATGCGTATCACCGGTCCCACTATCACAAGAGGTATTGATGTTCCATCCTTGGACCGACAAAAAAAGTGGGCATTTACTGCTACCGCCTCTGTAGGGGACATCGTAACAGCTGGCGATATTTTAGGTACTGTACAGGAAACTTCTCTCGTTCTCCATAAAATTATGGTGCCTCCAGGATTGTCCGGTACACTGACCTCCATCCAAAGCGGTTCTTATACTGTAGAGGAAACCATTGGCACCATTCAGACAGCTGACGGGGAAAGCAAAAACTTGACCATGATGCAAAAATGGCCTGTTCGCATTGGCCGTCCTTATCAGGCAAAATTTCCCCCTAAAACACCATTGTGCAGCGGCCAACGAGTCATCGACACATTGTTCCCTATTGCCAAAGGGGGAACAGCCGCAGTTCCTGGTCCTTTCGGCAGCGGAAAGACGGTGGTGCAACACCAACTGGCTAAATGGGCAGATGTGGATCTTGTAGTCTATATTGGCTGCGGCGAACGTGGCAACGAGATGACAGATGTTTTAATGGAGTTCCCAGAGCTTTCTGACCCACGCACTGGCGAACCTTTGATGAAACGGACCATCATGGTAGCCAATACTTCTGACATGCCAGTGGCTGCTCGAGAGGCCTCGATCTATACAGGAATTACCATTGCAGAATATTATCGGGACATGGGCTATGACGTGGCCGTCATTGCAGATTCCACCTCCCGCTGGGCGGAAGCTCTTCGGGAAATGTCCGGCCGTTTGGAAGAAATGCCAGGTGAAGAAGGATATCCTGCCTATCTCTCTTCCCGCTTAGCTCAATTTTATGAACGTGCAGGTTGTATTACTTGCATGGGAAGCGATCATCGGCAAGGTTCTCTCACTGCCATTGGTGCAGTATCACCACCAGGTGGTGATATTTCTGAACCTGTATCCCAAGCTACTATGCGGATTGTTAAAGTATTCTGGGGCTTGGATGCCAGCCTCGCCTATCGTCGGCATTTCCCAGCCATCAACTGGCTCAACTCCTACTCTTTATACCAGAATGCTCTGAAACCGTATTTTGAAGAACATCTGGGAAAATCTTTTATCAAAAACAGGGAAGCTGCCATGAACCTGCTGCAAGCGGAGGCTACATTGAACGAAATCGTCCAATTGGTAGGAAAAGATTCTCTATCTCCTGCAGACCAGTTGACTTTGGAAACCGCAAAGATGGTACGGGAGGACTTTTTGCAGCAAAATGCATTTTTAGAAGTAGACAGTTATTCTTCTTATGAACGACAAGCCAAATTACTTTCTATGATATTAAATTATGATGCACTTTGCCACGAAGCCCTGGAAAAAGGAGCATTACTTCAGCCCCTTCTGGAAATCCCGGCAAGAGAACAGATTGGTCGTGCCAAAAGTGTGCCGGCAGATCAATATGCTTCTGTGTATCAACAAATAGAAACAGACATGAAAGCTCAAATCTCCACCATCATAGAAGAAGGAGGAATGGATGAATGATCAAAGAATATCGTACCATAGCAGAAATTTCCGGCCCTCTGATGGTGGTTCATCAAACAGAAGGCGTCACATATGATGAACTGGGCGAGATCGAACTGCCCAACGGGGAAATTCGCTTCTGTAAAGTATTGGAAGTCAATGGTGACAGTGCCGTTGTGCAATTGTTCGACAGTTCTGCCGGAATCAATTTAGCCCAAAGTAAAATTCGATTCTTAGGCCATAGTTTAGAGCTCGGTGTTTCGAATGACATGCTAGGTCGGGTATTCGACGGCATGGGTCGTCCCATTGATGGCGGTCCTGATATTTTGGCAGAGGAATATCGTGATATCAATGGCTTGCCCATGAATCCTGCTGCCAGAGACTATCCTTCTGAGTTTATCCAAACAGGTATCTCTACCATTGATGGACTGAATACCCTCGTCCGTGGCCAAAAGTTGCCGATTTTCTCAGGATCGGGACTTCCACACGCCCAATTAGCGGCTCAAATTGCTCGGCAGGCTCGTGTATTGGGTTCGGATGAATCCAATTTTGCTGTTGTGTTTGCTGCTGTCGGTATTACATTTGAAGAATCTGAATTCTTCGTTCAAGAGTTCCGTCGCACTGGCGCGATTGACCGAGCCGTTCTTTTTACCAACTTGGCTAATGATCCAGCTGTAGAGCGAATTGCGACACCGCGTATGGCTCTGACAGCTGCAGAATATTTGGCCTTTGAACAAGATATGCATGTTCTGGTCATCATTACCGATATCACCAATTATGCAGAAGCTTTGCGAGAAATTTCTGCCGCCCGAAAAGAGGTCCCCGGGCGCCGTGGATATCCCGGTTACCTTTACACAGACTTAGCCAGCATGTATGAACGAGCAGGAAGGCGTGTGGGACAGAGAGGTTCCATCACTCTCATTCCTATATTAACCATGCCGGAAGATGATAAAACTCATCCGATTCCAGATCTCACGGGCTATATCACCGAAGGGCAAATCATTCTATCTCGTACCTTGTACCGTCAAGGTATTCTTCCTCCTGTGGACGTACTTCCGTCTTTATCCCGTTTGAAAGACAAAGGCATTGGAAAAGGTAAAACACGAGAGGATCATGCTGGTACCATGAACCAATTGTTTGCCGCATATGCAACCGGAAAAGAAACAAAAGAATTGATGTCCATTTTGGGAGAAGCAGCATTAACGCCCACTGACCTCCTATATGCTAAATTTGCTGATGAATTTGAGCGAAGATATGTAGCACAAGGCTTCGATGAAAATCGGTCTATCGAAGAAACATTGAATTTGGGCTGGGAACTTCTCTCTATTTTACCAACTTCAGAATTAAAACGTGTAAGTCCTCAAATGATTGAAACCTATTTGCCTAAAAAAGATGCGTAGAACAGGAGGTGTTAAATAATGCCGTCTGTCACTGTAAACCCTACCAGGATGGAACTCACCCGGTTGAAAACGCGTCTTAAAACCGCTATCCGCGGACATAAGCTGCTCAAAGGAAAACGGGATGAGTTGATGCGGCAATTTTTAGATCATGTCCGGTATAACCGTGAATTGCGTGCCCGCGTGGAAGATGGTTTAATGAAAGCCCATGCTTCTTTTGCTGTTGCATCTGCTGTTATGTCGCCAGAGATGTTGGAGCAGTCTCTTCTATTCCCCAAGCAAAAAGTAGATCTGGAAGTGCGCTATCAAAACATCATGAGTGTTAATGTCCCTGTATATCAATTCAAAACATTAAATGATGATCCCTCTGAACTCTATCCATATGGTTTTTCCATGACCTCAGGGGAACTGGATCGTGCAATAGAAACTCTAGCCACGGTATTTCAAGATATGTTGGAATTGGCCCAAGTAGAAAAAACATCTCAGCTTTTAGCAGAAGAAATTGAAAAAACCCGTCGTCGTGTCAATGCGTTAGAATATGTCTTAATCCCTAATATGCAAGAAAGCATTCGATATATTTCCATGAAATTAGAGGAAAATGAGCGAGGCAATATTACGAGATTGATGAAAGTAAAAGAGATGATGGTAGAACAAGCCTTGGATGCTCAAAAACAACGCACCCAGAAAGCCATCGCGATGGCAAAGAAAAATGGAAACGGTGAGTAAAAAAGAGTCTGTTTATAAACAGACTCTTTTTTTATCTACTACAATTGCGGTCAAAAAGTTTGGCATTTATGCTTCGTGCTCTTTCAGGTCCTTTTCCTTTGCTACAAAATGCAACTCGATCATTTCTTCTTCTGACCCTTTTTTCAGTTGTCGTAACAATTTCCCGAGCAGCGGTAAATACGTTACCCAAAACAAAAATCTGGCTACATGTCGAGCCTTTTGCCTTTTCTTTTCTGATACACGCAAACCAAGCAGTGCACCAAAGGCACACAGACAACATTTCAGCAAAGAGATCTCCAGAGCTCCCATCTCTTCCCAGCATGATCTTCCTGCTTGTAGGAGTCGCTTCATCTCTTCCCCCTCCTTTCCTTGATTTGTGCCACTATGCCGCTAGAGCCAATTCGATCCGCTCCCAATTGCAAAAATTCTATTCCAGTTTCTACCGTCCGAATGCCGCCAGCTGCTTTGATCTTCACTTGAGGACCAATCTGTTTTGCAAAAAGGAGAACATCTTCTTTTGTGGCACCGCTCACACCGAATCCAGTGGAGGTTTTGATATAGTCTGCCCCTGCCGTTGTCACAATTTCACACATACGGCACTTTTCTTCTTCCGTTAGCATACAAGCTTCTATAATTACCTTTAGAACGTTTTCTTTGCATACTTCTTTTACCAGGGCAATTTCCTGTTCCACCTGGTCAAAAGCACCCATTTTAACAAGGCCAATAGGTATCACCATATCCACTTCCGATGCGCCGTTTTGAATGGCATCCTGGGTTTCAAACACCTTGGATGCCGTTGTCTGATATCCATTTGGAAAACCGACCACAGTACCGATTGGCAGTCTGCCATCCACATATTCCGCTGCCTGTTTTACAAAAGCCGGTGGAATACATACAGATGCTACATGAAAGTCCAACCCGTCTTGACAAAGTGTTTTAATCTGTTCCCATGTGGTATCCACTGCCAAACAAGTGTGATCCACATGATGCAATAATTCCTTTTCGTCCATTTGTGTCTCCTTTCATGCTGTCTTATAATGTCGAATCCCCATGATATCACTCAAAGCGTTCAATTTTCCCCTTGCAAGCAATTCATCAATATGAGCCATGGTCTCTCCTACTGCAAACCACTTTTGTGCCAGCGGAAACGTCTCCCACGATTTGCTGCGAATGTTCCACGTCATACGGCCCGCAAGTTCATACGCTGTAAGTCCCGGATTTTTTTCCAAAATATCTTTCGCTTCTTGTAAGCGAATATCATGGTGTAAAAGAAGAGCTTGAATACGAGTAGAAAGACCCATGCTCACTTCTCTATGCCCTGGAAGAGGAATGGAAACATCATACATCTGAAGTGCGTGAAGGCTGTTCCTGTAATCACCCAGAGCATTTTTTACACCTGGCCAAGCAATGATATTGGGTGTAATATCAAATAACACATGGTCGCCCAGAAACATAAGATGATGTTCTGGCAAATGCAAGCACATGTGACCCGGTGTATGTCCTGGCATGCTTCTACAAATCAGGGTATATCCGCCATAAACCAATACTTGCCCATCTTTCACTGGCACATATTGATCAGAAATAGGTGGGGCATAGATCCGCGCTGGGTTTTGTTGCCACAACTGTTTCAACTCTACCAGTGGAAACCCTTCCTTTGCAAAACGGCAGTCAAATTGTTCCCAACCATCTACTTGATAGGAGCGCAGCCATTGCAGCTCCACTTCTCCTATGTAAATCTTTCCAGTTGGTCTCACCAAATCAGGCGCAAGCCCTACGTGGTCGGAGTGATGATGGGTGATGAAAAAATCAGTTTGTTCTAAAGATACCTCCATTGCATCTAGTGCCGAAAGAAGGGCTGCCTTACATTCTGACCGACAAAAGCCGGTATCGATCAACAGATTTCTTTCCCCCCGAATCAGATAACTATTGGTATATTTCAAGGGACTGCCCGGCAATGGAACTGGAATACGAACAATACCTTTGATACATTCTTCCACCATGGTATTCTCCTTGTCGTTTGTTGCCAGTATTGTAACATGCTTTCCTTTTTTATGCAACGCATCCAAACAACCGGCATATTGCAAAAACAGGCGAGCTATTTCTGGCCCGCCTGTTCCTTTAATTCTCTATCAATTCACGAATTCCTGTTTGGGATAACACCGCCCCTATGGCAGTCCCAAATACCGCTTTTGGTGGAATGGTGAATGGAATATGATAAACAGCTTCCACATGGTCGAAAATCCATCGCGCTCTTGAAATCGTTGTCAATGTTCCTGTAAGCACCACGTCTTTGATATCGTCGCTCCGACATGCAAAAACTGCCAACATACCAATGGTTTCGAATACCATGTCCAGTACACCTAAAGCACTGTCTCCTGGAGTAGCATTATCCTGCCATTTTCCAAAATTAGATGCTGTTACAGTATCTGGCAACGTTTCAATTGGTGCGTTGCTAATATCGGCAATGGTCAAATTGACCTTTTGCAGATCTCCTGTCTCTGCCAATTCCACAATGGAAGAAAACTGGCTCACACCACAAAGTCGGGAACAAAGCCCTTCAATGGTACCGCCGCCAACGCCGCTGCCGCCAATGTGAACATCGGTATCTATACCCGCTTTGACGTATGCAGTACCTGTTCCCATACTAACCACTAGCGCCTCTTTCTTTTTGGAAAGTGCCAAACCGCCCCGTCCGATTGCAGTAAATTCCGGCACCCGGACAACTGGTACACCAAGCATTTGATCCGGTAAAAAGCTAGCTCCTACACCTGTAAGCACAATAGAAGAAAGATCCAATGCCGTCAGTTGGTTTTCCCGCAAAAAACGACCTAAACCGCCGTAGGCGGAAGTAACAGGATCCGATGCTCGCACCTGCAACGTGTTGATCAGTTTTCCTTCTGGAGTTAATCCCGCCAGCTTTGTAGTGGAACCACCGATATCTATTCCTAAAATTACATTCATCTATCTTCCGCCTCTCTTCGTGCAGTTTTATCATCATATGATATCCTACACCTTTTGTCAAGAACAATGCCCTATTTTGCACAAAAAACAAATGCACATCCAGCTTCTTTTTGGGAAACAGGATGTGCATCATTTGTTTTTTACTCTCCAACAAGCGCTTCGCCTACCGTATAGATATCGCCTGCACCAACGGTCAAAATCAGATCTCCTGGTCTCGCTATGTTGCGCAAGTAATCTGTCAGTTCTTTTAATGTTGCAAAATAACGGCTACCCGGAATCCGATCTGCCATATCTTTTGCTGAAATACCTAAGGTGTTTTTCTCTCTTGCTGCATAAATTTCTGCTAAAAGTACAACATCTGCTGCTTTCAGCTCTTTGATAAAATCGTCGAAAAGCGCTTTTGTTCTCGTATACGTGTGAGGCTGAAATGCGCAGATCAATCTTTTATAGGAGAGTGCTTTTGCAGCATTGAGAAGAGCATGGAGTTCACTGGGGTGATGAGCGTAGTCGTCATACACTTGTGCTCCATGATAGGTCCCTTTATATTGGAACCTCCGCTCAGAGCCGCGAAAACCATCCAGTCCTTTTTCAATAGCCTCTCCAGAAATGTCCAGTGCAATCGCTGAAGCAGCTGCTGCTAAAGCATTGTATATATTGTGCTGCCCAGGTATATGAAGTGCAACATGAGCATATTTCTGGCCACAGTATATAATATCAAAAACAGGTAGTTTATTCTCATATGTCAATTCGGCGCAATGCACATCAGCCGTCGGTTGAAAGCCAAATGTGATCAACTTCCGTTTGATCCCAGCGATTGCTTCCATGGCACCTTCATCGTCTGCATTGACCACCACTATACCGTTTTCTTCTGGCGTTTGCAGGGCAAATGTGCGAAATGAATGTTGGATATCTTTTAAATCTTTGAAAAAGTCCAGATGGTCCGCTTCAACGTTTAAAATCACCGCTACAGTCGGTGAAAAGCTAAGAAAGGAGTTGCGGTATTCACAGGACTCTAAAATAATCGTGTCTCCTTTGCCAACACGATGACTAGCCCCCAACAATGGTAGTGTACCACCAATCATCACCGTAGGATCTGTTTGCGCCTCCATAAAAATATGAGTGGCCATGGAAGTTGTTGTGGTTTTGCCATGTGTGCCAGCAATGCAAACAGCATTACGATATCCTTGCATCAACGCACCCCAAACCTGCGCCCGTTCGTATACCGGAACGCCTTTCTCATGTGCCGCTGCAATTTCCGGATTAGCATCCCCTACGGCAGCCGTTCGAATAACACAATCTGCTTGGGAAATGTTGCTCTCCTGATGACCAATGACAATCGGAATCCCTATATCTCTTAAATGGCGAACAGCAGCACTTTCCTGCATATCAGATCCTGTAACATGAATCCCTATTCCATATAGTACCTCTGCCAAGGCACACATGGAAACGCCTCCGATGCCAACCAGATGAGCATGTCTCCCCGGCTGTAGTGTATTGACAATCGTTTCATATTCCATCATATAAGACCTCTCTAAAGGGCATTTCTTAAATTAGCTGGGTTGGATTCGCCTGACCAACTTTTTGTGATGTAATATTATACTACAGTTCCCATCGCATAACAAGTGGCAGCCCGTCGAAATTCCATCACTTGTTTTTATATTTTACCCAACGTAACAAAAAAGCCTCTGCCTTTACACAATCATGTATCAAGCAGAGGCTATTTTTTTATCGATCAATCTTTGGCATGCCTGCAAAACCTTTTTGTAATTCTTCATCCGTTGGGATATAATCTGTCATGGTTCCTTGATTAAATGCCATGTAGGCTGACATGTCAAAATACCCTGTCCCCGTAAGACCAAACAGAATGGTTTTTTTCTCCCCTGTTTCTTTGCAAGCCAAGGCCTCATCCACTGCTACCCGAATAGCATGTGCAGATTCAGGTGCAGGCAAAATACCTTCCACTTTTGCAAATTGAGTAGCTGCTTGGAATACTTTTGTTTGTTCAACAGCTCTTGCCTCATCCAGATAGCCGTCATGATACAATTTGGAAACAATGGGGCTCATTCCATGATATCGAAGGCCACCTGCATGATTGGAAGAAGGCATGAAGCCCGATCCTAAAGTGTACATTTTGGCAAGTGGTGTTACCTTTCCTGTATCACAAAAGTCATAACCATACACACCTCTAGTCAGGGATGGACAGGAAGCAGGTTCTACTGCAATAAAATGTGGGTTTGCTTTACCTGTTAGTTTGTCTCCCATAAACGGTGCAATCAGACCACCTAGGTTTGATCCGCCTCCGGCGCATCCAATGATAATATCTGGATATTCGTCCAGCTTTTCCATTGCAATCTTCGATTCCAATCCAATAATTGACTGGTGCAGCACGACTTGATTCAGTACACTGCCAAGAACATACCGGCATTTCTCCGTTGCAACTGCCGCTTCTACCGCCTCTGAAATAGCACAGCCCAAACTGCCATTGGTATCTGGAAATTCAGCTAAAATCTTCCGCCCTGCTTCTGTAGTTTCAGAAGGAGATGGAATGACGGTTGCACCATACGTCTCCATAACGGCTTTTCGATAAGGTTTCTGCTGGGCAGATACCTTCACCATATAAACTCTCAAATCCAAACCAAAGTATCCACACGCCATAGAAAGGGCTGTGCCCCATTGACCTGCTCCTGTCTCTGTTGTTAGGCTCTTCAATCCTTGTTCTTTGGCATAATACGCCTGTGCAATTGCTGAATTCAATTTATGGCTTCCTGATGTGTTATTACCTTCAAATTTATAATAAATGTGTGCTGGTGTACCTAGCGCCTCTTCCAAACAGTAGGCACGAACCAAAGGAGAAGGACGATACATTTTATAAAAGTCTCGGATCTCTTCTGGAATTTCCACATACCGGGTCTTTTCATCCAGTTCCTGCTTTGCAAGTTCTGTGCAGAAAATCGGTTCCAAATCTGCAACAGTAACTGGCTGCAAAGTGCCCGGATGGAGCATGGGTGGATGTTGCTCCTTCATATCTGCCCGTACATTATACCATGCTTTTGGCAACTCACTTTCGCTCAAATATGTTTTGTATGGAATCTTTCCCATGTTTGAATACTCCTCTCAATTTCCTTTTTCGCTTTGTTTGGCTGCCAAAGCTGGGAGTACGCCCTTTGGTTGATACCAAGGCAAATAAAAAATCCCTTGTCCTCTCTGTTCTCCTTGGAACTCTAGGACAAGAGACTACATTTTAGATCTCCTGCGGTACCACCTAAATTGGCGAAAAAACGCCCGCTCTGTACGCACCAACATGCGTTTTCTTTGTTAACGAGGGAATCCCCGTCGGTCGCTACTATGCACATGCAGTTCAGACCGCCCTCCTGGGTCCATTCAACATACCATCTGCACTGCGCTCTCACCATCCGCAATTCGCTTTGCCATCCGGGTTTATGTTTACTTTTCCCAATCATCAGTTTTGATATTAAACTACATTCAGTATACTGCATACCTTATCGTTTGTCAAGTCTCTTTCCTCTCATTCTGAAAAGAGCCAGAGCATCAACATCTTTCCTTTTTTTGCGCACCTTCCCCTCTTACCAAGAATACTATGGTATTGACCCGTACTTGCGTGTTTCAATGGAGGGAATGCTGATGAAAAAACAAATGCATTTTAGCGTTATTGGCGGTGATCTGCGGCAAGGAAAGCTGGCAGAACTTTTAGCAAAAGACGGTCATACCGTACATACCTTTGGACTTGAACGGTTGCCGGAGCCCCTTTCTGTACCTCAGGATAAAACAGTAGAACAGGCTGCTGCTTCTGCCGATTGCGTCATTTTGCCTCTTCCCATGTGTGGGGAAGATGGCCTTAATTTACCTTTTGGTAACACTCGTTGCTCATTGGGACAACTGATGACTGTCTTGCGTCCAGAGCAAATCATTTGCGCCGGAATGGTAGACGCTGCACTTTCACAAAGCGCTGCTACCCGTGGACTTGTTATCCATGATTATTTTGCCCAAGAAGAATTTGCCATTGCCAATGCAATTCCAACAGTAGAAGGCGCTATTGGAATTGCCATGGAGGAAATGCCCATTACATTACATGGTGCCAACGTGTTGATTATTGGCTACGGGCGGTTGGGCAGCCTACTGGCTCATCATTTAAGAGCATTAGGCGCTCATGTTTCTGTCTCTGCCCGCCGGTATGACGATTTTGCCTGGATCAAAGCATATGATTATCAGCCGCTTCATACATCACATTTGGAGGAGGCGCTTCCTTCTTTTGACGTGATTTTTAACACCGTGCCTGCGCAAATCTTGGATGATCACCGTCTTTCTTTGCTTTCTCCTGGCTGTCTATGCATTGACTTAGCCTCTCGTCCCGGCGGTATTGCTTTTGAAGCAGCTGCAGAACTCGGTGTAAAAGTCATTTGGGCTCTGTCCTTGCCGGGCAAAGTGGCACCCGTCACCGCCGGCAAAGCAATACGGGATACCATCTATAATATTTTACAGGAATTGGGAGTGTCTCTATGAAAAAAGCCTCTGTAGGATTCGCCTTCTGCGGCTCTTATTGCACATACGATCAAGTGTTTCCAGCCTTACAAAAAACTGTAGAACAGTATGAAACCGTTCTTCCTATCGTATCGGAACACAGTGCAGAAACAGATACCCGCTTTGGAACGGCAAAGGAGCATCTTGAAACCATTGAAAGCATCACAAAACACCATGCTTTGAAAACCATTCCAGAAGTCGAGCCCATAGGCCCTCAAAAGCTTTTAGATGTACTTGTCATTGCACCATGTACAGGAAACACCATTGCAAAACTGGCCTCTGCCATTGCTGATACTTCTGTTACAATGGCAGCCAAAGCTCACTTGCGGAATGGCCGCCCTGTTGTAATCGCTGTTTCTACCAATGATGGCCTAAGTGCCAACGCTCAGAATATTGGGGCCCTTCTTGCACGGAAAAATATCTATTTCGTTCCTTTTCGGCAAGATGATCCCGTAGGAAAACCCACTTCTCTTGTTGCTGACATGGACTTGATTCCAGATACCATCGAAGCAGCATTGCACGGCCAACAATTACAACCTCTTTTCAAAGTAATTTAAAAAATCGCCCAGTATGATCTATCCATACTGGGCGATTTTCCTATGCTCATTTTTCAGGAAAGTAACATCCGGTCACTAGCAGCATCTCCGCTCAATTCTGTAAATTTATGCAAAAGATCTTCTACTTTTAGCTGCCTTTTTTCTTCACCACATACATCGAAAATAATTTGTCCATTGTGCATCATAATCAGGCGGTTGCCATATTCAATGGCGTTGGCCATGTTATGGGTAATCATTAACGTAGTCAGGTGATCTCGTTCTACGATTTTTTGTGTGATTTCCAAAACTTTGCGAGCCGTCTTCGGGTCAAGTGCGGCTGTGTGTTCGTCTAGTAAAAGAAGTTTCGGCTTTTGCAGTGCTGACATTAACAATGTAATGGCCTGTCGCTGCCCACCAGACAGCAAACCCACTTTTGATGTCAGTCGCGTTTCAAGCCCCAATTCCAATTCTTTCAGCATATCTTGATACATCTTCCGCTCTTGATTGCGAATCCCCCAACGTAAAGTGCGAGTTCTCCCCCGTCGGTAGGCAAGTGCCAAATTCTCTTCGATGCCCATTGTAGCAGCAGTCCCATTCATAGGATCTTGAAAGACACGGCCCAGGAATTTGGCCCGTTTATACTCCTGTAATTTTGTAACATTGACTCCATCAATCAGAATACTGCCTTCATCTACACCAAATACACCGGCTACTGCATTCAGTAAAGTGGATTTTCCAGCACCATTGCCCCCAATGACAGTAACAAAATCGCCCTCTTTCAATGTTAGGGACAATTTGTGCAAAGCCTTTTTTTCGTTGATAGTCCCTGCATTGAACGTCTTGGAGATCTCTTTGATTTCAAGCATGCTTTGACCCACCTTTCGAGAAATAGCGATTCTTCAAATAAGGAATAGCTAGTGCAATAGCCACAATGACAGCACTGAACAGTTTCAAATCTGTGGTCGAGAGACCCAATTGAACAACAACGGCAATGACAATATAATAGATCACAGAACCAATTACAATTGAGGACAAACTCAACGCAAAATTGCGGAAAATATGGCCGAAAATAACTTCACCTATAATAACAGCTGCCAGACCGATGACAATAGCACCACGTCCCATATTGATATCTGCATTGCCCTGGAACATGGCATATAAGCCACCAGAGAGAGCAACAAGGCCATTGGATAACACAAGTCCTATTATCTTCATTCGATCTGTATTGATCCCCTGTGCCCGAGACATATTGGGATTACTACCTGTTGCTCGAATGGCACTTCCCAATTCTGTTCCAAAAAACCAATATAAAAGCGCAATGATCACAGCTGCAAAAATCAGGCCAACCACGATGGATTGATTGATGTACCGCAAACTGACTGTTAAATCGTATGTATCGACGCTAATCGACTGAGTTGCCCTGCCCATAATACGCATATTAATGGAATAGAGAGCAAGTTGGGTTAAAATACCAGATAGAATGGGAGGAATGCCCATTTTGGTATGGATAAACCCTGTGATCAAACCAGCCAACATACCTGCAACAAACGCAAATACTAGAGACAGAAGTGGGTGTACGCCATTGATAATCAGCATCGCTGCTACAGCGCCACCGGTACAGAGACTGCCATCTACCGTTAGATCTGCATAATCCAACACTTTATACGTAATATAGACGCCAAGCGCCATAATCCCCCATATGATCCCTTGTGCGATGGAGCCAGGCAACGCGCCCAGCAGCGACATAATCGACATTCCCTTTTCCTTCCCTTCTATGTCTCAAAACAGCGCAAATTTGCGACAAGGAATCTCGTCGCAAATTTACACTGTTTCATTCACTTTTCTTTGTTTTACTCTGCTAGCTGTGATTCTAAATCACTAGGAATGGTAATTCCAATATCCTCTGCTACCTCTTTGTTGATAACCAATGTAAGTTCAGAGGATTCCATAAATTGAATCGGCATCGTGGCAGGGTCTTTTCCGTTGACCAAGATATCATATGCCATCAAACCTGCCTGGTAACCAAGCGTATAGTAATTGACGGAATAGGTAGCCAGTCCACCAGAATTAACCATGTTTTCTTCCCCACAGATTGTCGGGATCTTTGCAGGTACAGCAATGTTCTTTACAATCTCTATATTAGCTGCAAAGAGGTTATCCGTCGGAATATACAATGCGTCCTGTTCACCACAGGCTTTTGTCACAACAGTCTGAATTTCATTGGAATCGGCAGCAGTGTATTCTTTTACGGTGTATCCTGCAGCTTCCAAAGCGGTCTTTGCTTGCTGTGCCTGTACAACTGAGTTGTCCTCAGAGGAACAATATAAAATACCAACCGACTGGACTTCTGGGCAAAGCTGCTGCATCAATTTGACATGTTCCGCAATGGGACTCAGGTCAGAGCAACCTGTAACATTCCGTCCCGGTGCCTCGTTAGACTCCACGAGGCCAGCTGCTGCATAGTCTGTGATAGAAACGCCCACAATGGGAATAGTGTTGGTAGCCTGAGCTGACGCCTGTGCCGCACCAGTTGCATTGGCTAAGATCAGGTCCACACCATCATTTACAAATTTTGTAGCAATGGTAGTACAATTGGTGGCTTCACCCTGTGCATTTTGATATTCAAAGGACACAGCATCTCCCAACTTCTCTTTTAAAGCGGCCTGAAATCCTTCTGTTGCTTTATCCAATGCGTTATGTTCAACCAGTTGGATAATACCAATTTTGTACGTTCCTACACTCGCATTCGGATCACTGCTTACAGTAGGAGTAGCGCTTTCATTTGAGGCGCTGTCCGAATTTTGGGGCTCATTTGTCTGACCACAAGCTGCTAATGCAAACAGCATAGAGATTGCCAGAACGGCCGCCATCATTTTTGCAAGTTTCTTCATCATATGCACTCCTTTTCCTTTATTGAATAAAAAAGAGCCCTCCAACATAGTCAGAGGACGGAATTCACCCCGTGTTACCACCTCAGTTCCGCAAAATCATTTGACTTTGCGCTCTTCGAGTTTTCACACTCTCGGCAGATCACGATACCAACCGGCCACAGCCTACTACACAAGGATTCAGCGGGCAGCTCACAAGAGGAATTTCGAACAAGGTTATGCCTTTTCAGCAACCGGCAATCTCTACATTCTCTCTTTGTTCGCATGTCTCTTGATCATTGCTATTTCAATATGATTAACTGCATTATAAAGGTCTTTTTTCTGCTTGTCAATCATTTTTCGGAAAGCCAGCACTTTAAAGGGCTAAATTCTACAGTTGCTACAAATATTTCTGTGATTTCTGTGAAAAATGAATTATATACCTTAGTCATCTTTCAAAGAGAAAGGCGCTGCTGGACATCGATTCCAGCAGCGCATGGAACTAAATCTGGGCTTTTTCCTTTCGCTTGAGTTGCAGGCGATCTGCAATCATGGCAATGAATTCACTGTTGGTTGGCTTCCCTTTTGCATTGGATACTGTATAGCCAAAATATTTTTGTAGTGTTTCTAGATCTCCTCGGTCCCAAGCCACTTCAATGGCATGCCGGATGGCACGTTCTACACGGGATGGTGTTGTACCGAACCGCTTTGCCACTTCCGGATACAGTACTTTTGTCACTGCATTGATCACGTCCATATCGTGGACTGCCAACACAATTGCCTCTCTTAAATACTGATAGCCCTTGATATGCGCAGGCACGCCAATCTCATGGATAATAGCTGTTACTAACACCTCTAGGCTTTCTCCTCTGGATGGGCGAAGTAAAGAAATTTCTTCTGATGGTGCAACAGAACCATTTCGCATTTGACGAATGCGTTCCATCACACTGTTGGGTCTACATGGTTTCATCATGAAATAACCTGCACCTAAAGCCGCTGCCTGTTGTACCACATGTTCTTTCACAAAATTAGACAGGACAAGTACTTCCATTTTCGGCCAGCGGTTGGCAGGATCTATTTCTTTTAAAGCTTCCAAACCATCCATTTGCGCCAAAAGCACATCCATCACCAGAACATCCGGACGCAACTCACTGGCCATACGAACCAACTCTGCTCCATCACCTGTTTGACCCACAATTTCCAAATCTTCTTCACCTGACAAAGTATCTACCAACAAGGAACGAAATTCTTCGCCGGCGTCTGCAACTAAAATCCGAACGCGATTACCCATTGTTCCATCTCCCTCACTTTTTGACTCTGTTTCATGCTTCACAAAACACGTGCCTATAAATTACCATAAAATGACAGCATTTTCAAGAGATTTTTCTTATTTTATGAGAGAAAGATTTGACTTTTTTTATTAAAATTTTGTGGTTTATTGAACTTTTTCCCTTTTTTCGACAAAGTTCGACATGATTCATCAAGAAGCTATTTTTGTCTCATTCACTTCAGCGCTTTCCAGCATTTTCTCAATAAAGACTCCATATCCCTTTTGAGGGTCTTCTACCAGCACATGGGTTACCGCTCCAACAAGTTTTCCATCTTGCAAAATAGGGCTTCCACTCATACCTTGTACAATTCCCCCAGTCGTCTCTAATAGTCTGGGATCTGTCACACGAATCATTAAGTTTCGTCCGCTGTCAGATAATCCTCGATATACCTTCGTAATTTCAATCTCATATTCACAAACCGTATCTCCAATAACATTGGATAATATGGTTGCTTTACCCACCTTGGCAGCTGTCCTGCCTATCGCTGGCAAAGGTTCATTGGCTCCAAAATAGCTGGCATCTCCTATCCGACCAAATACACCAGAATCGGTATTTGCATAAAGAGAGCCCAAATCTTTTGTCAAATCAAATTTGCCCTGCAATTCACCAGGCTCTCCCGATTGCCCTTTCACTACATTTGCAACTGTAGAACCCATAATAGAGCCAGATGCCAAAGGGATTAACATCAATGTGTCAATGTCATTGATACCGTGTCCCAAAGCGCCAAATACGCCGCTCTCCGGATCATAAAATGTTATGGTTCCAATCCCCGCCATGCTATCTCTCGTCCAAGCACCCAAACGATAGCAGCCATCCTCTACGCCAAGAGCTGCAGTTGCTTTCATTTCCATTTCTTGTCCATTTCGTAGGACATGCAGTGTTATCTCAGCACCATTTGCAGCCTGCAATGCATTTCTCAGCTCTTCTGATGATTGGATGACACTCTCATCTACTTTGGTAATAATATCTCCTTCTTTTAGCCCACACAATTTTGCCGGGCACGAGGTCCCGTTTTCCCCAACTACTTCAGAGAGCCCAATCACCATCACGCCATCTGCAAACAATTTAATTCCAACCGTTCGCCCAACAGGAATCAGTGTTTTCCCAAATCCTCCTGCCGTTTCCACAGCCTGTGCTGTGCACCCACGTATTGGCATAATACCCACCAAAATAACTGCCATCACCATACAAAGGCATCGAAAAAGTATGATCCCGATCCCAGACATGCTATTTGTTTCTTCCTTCATTCCATCCCTTCTTCCACCATTGTGAACGCGACCGCAATAGACATTTGCAATCGCCTTTTTAATATGCCAGATTTCATCGAAATCAAGCATATCTTTTGCTGCCAAAGTCAGACTGCGTTGGCATGGTAGAAATGGTTGCATTTTTTAAAAAAAGAAATGTTTGATCTGTTCCCACAGTTCAATACACTTAAAGCGGAACACATACCCTTCTTCCTGCTCCGTAATAAGAGCAATCTCATCGTCAGTCAGGCCAGCTGCTCCTGCTACTTCTGCTACATCCTCTGTGGCAACACCTGTGCAAAGAGGTGGAAAGAGAACACACCACCAATTGGCTCCTTTTCCTTCGCCTAACACCACCCTCAATGCTGTATATTCCCCTGCTGGTAATGCAAATCCTTCATATTCTTTTGTTGGAAAAAAAGTCTGCTCCAAAGAGGCTGTTACAGTATAAGTATATCCTTCCTGTCGAACCACTTCCTGCCCCGCTGCCGCCAACTTTGGAAGCGCTTCCTGAATTTTTGATTTTGCTTCCTCTAAATCCGTCTCTTGTTCCAACAGCCCTTCCACTTCCTCCAAAATACGATCTCGGACAAGAAGCTTCACTTCTTGATCTCCTACATTATCGGAATGAGCTACAACATGAAGACGAACCATTTTTTCAGCAAGTGCTGCCTGTGCCCCGTTGAGTCTCCCTCCAAATAAAAGAGCCACCGCCAGCCCAACCAAAAGAGAAATTTCTATTTTTTTCCATTTGTTCATAAAAACACCGCCTATCCAAAAAACATTCTGTTTTTAGGATAGACGGTATTATCTCGTTTTAAACTGGCTGCGTTAAAAAACATTCGGAATATTGTTGTTGTAAGGTTAGAAATGCATTTTCAGCTTTTCCACGTGCCGCAAATATTCCGAACATTGTTGGGCCTGTTCCACTCATTGAAACGCCCAATGCTCCACTATCGATCATTACAGTCCGAATTTGTGCCAATTCTTCTTGGCGCTTTGGTTCCAAGACTGATTCAAACACGTTATATACTCGCCTGGCAACGCCTTCCAAGTCGCCTGCCTTTAATGCTAACAACACACCTGCTGTATCTGGCCTGCATCGAATTTTTTCTACACGAAGGCGAGAAAACAACACTGGTGTTGAAACGGAAAATTTTGGCTTACATATGACCAAAAAACAAGTCGGGAGTGGTGGTAAAGGACGCAACCGCTCTCCTTTCCCTTCCGCAAGCATTGTGCCGCCATATAGACAGTAAGGAACATCTGAGCCCACCAATTCTCCTACTTGCTGCAATTCCTGCTGTGACAAAGCCCCATATCGCTCATTCAGCATACGGAGAACAGCCGCTCCATCGCTGCTGCCCCCTCCCATTCCTGCACAAACAGGAATCCTTTTTTGGAGCTGGATACTCAGACCTGGAAAAGGCAAATGTGCGGCTTCAAAATAGCACCTTGCAGCTACAGCTGCCAAATTTTTTTGGTCATTCGGCAAATGCGGGGCATCTGTATGGATGTGTATCGTGCTGTCTCCCGTTTCTGTTAGAGTGATGGTATCCCACAACTCCACCGTTTGCATTACCATACATAGATCATGATAACCATCTGATCTCCGTGCGGTAACATCCAATGTCAAATTCAATTTGGCAAATGCCTTCTCTGTTCTTGAAAATGGCATGCTGGTCTCCTCTTTGGTTTTTACCGAATTTTACGGCATTCCAAATAATATCGTTTGTCCCATGCTTCTCCCATAGAAAAGGTCTTTCGGGGCAGTACTCCTTCTGCCATAACAGTGGGGAACAGCTGAGACTTAGCCATGGCGGGCAGAACGAAACCGATATTGCCAGGCTGCCGAGCCAATTCGCAGGTGACATCTGCACCATGAATATAGTCAACTCTGCCCCCATACGCTTTGATATATTCATCTAAAAAGTTTTGAAGTGTGCCCACCTCTAGCTTTGCTTTTGGATGAGGCACAGTAATAACACCTTCTTCATCTCCAAAAACATACCGGATTTGGTGTCCTTCTCCCTCTCCCTGGAATGCACCTTTATACCAGAGTAGTAGTTCTTTGATTACTTTTTCAGGAGACACATCAAATACTACTCGGTGAATAGGTTCAAACTCTAAAGAATCATCGTGTAAATTGACAAGTTCTGCCATTGCAAACCGAGCTGGCATAGTGTCCCACTTTTCTTCCGGTGTCATCCTTTTTTGCCGTTCATAGTTTTCTTTTGCCGTTGCAAGAGAGTGATTTCCATCTCCAACAGCAAAAAGCAAAACTGGCACATTTGGCATATGATACTTTTCCGCTACTGTAGAAGGATCTGCAAGCGCTGTTAAGGCTTCTGCCAGCTGTTCTTCCTGCTCTTTTGTCATCTGCCATCCAGCAATAGAACCACCATGTTCCATAAGATCAAAGTGGTACAATGGCTTCATTTTCGCCGTTTGAGTTCCCACAGCCTCAATGGCCGTTTTCCCTGGATCATCAACAAGAAGCATAATGTGGGATGTCTCTAAAGGTGCGTCTTTTCGCACCGCTACTCTTGGGGGAATGCGACTAAGAACGGTACCCTCTGTAGCCCGGATCAAAGAAGTTGCACCTGGGCGATAGTCATATTGTTCCAAATCGACTACTCCTACTATCCCGCGGCGGATCTTTCCGTTGGCTTGGGTACGTTCTACATAAATTAAACTGTGTTCCACTGTTTGAAAAACACCCTCTGACAAATATTTTGTCATGGTTTCGTTAATCTCTCGAACACTCTCTGCTTCCCGTTTTGTTCCCAAACGACTTTCTGGTAGAATAAGACGCAATGTAGACGGGGTATCACCCACAAATTGCTCTACCCGCTCCCAATATTCTGGTTGAGAAGTAAATTGATCGCAGGCCACAACACTCCATCGAGTCATATCTTTCTGCTTCGGCAGTAAAAAATCTGCTGGAGAAAATCCCAACTGTTCCAATCGTTTCTTCATCATTCCTTCGTCACTCCTGCTGGTTCTTTATTCCCCGTTCATCTGAAACAACATGGACATCAGTCGGGTCCCATCTTCCACATATCTCCCCTGTTCTCCCGACTTTTCGTCATAAGGCAACCCTGCCCCAGTATCTACGCCACTTTCATATAACAAAAACGGCACGGGATCACCGTCATGTCCTCTGGTTGAGGTTAAAGTTTTATGGTCACTTAAAATTAATATGCGATATGGAATCTCTGCTTGCTCCATAGCTTTTGTCAATGGTTCCACTACCCAATGATCCAATCTTCTAATAGCTTCTATCTTTCCTTCCGTATCTCCGTTATGAGTACACTCATCCGGTGCTTCAATATGCACAGCAACAAAATCATAAGGTCCTAAGAGAGCTTTGACTGCCGCATCCACTTTTCCTTGGTAATTGGTATCCAATTCTCCTGTGGCACCTTCTATCAATTGAATATCTAAACCCAAAAGCCTCGCAATACCGTGGCACAAAGGCACCGCAGAAATAACCATTCCTTTTTTATGGTATTTTTCCGCAAAGGAGTCTAACGCCACTGCTGTTCCTTCTGCCCAAAACCAAATTCCATTGGCAGGCCGTTTTCCTGCCTTTCGCCTGGCTTCGTTTAGTGGATGATGATCCAAAATCGCATGAGCTTTTTCCATTAACGCCTGCAACACAGCTGCATTCTCACAGCCTTTGGGCATCAACGGCCCAATCACTTCTCCCAAATGATCATGAGGCGGCGCGGCCACAAGTCCTTCTATCGAAGCACCCTTCTGTACAGCAATATGTCGAAAAGAAGGACTTGGATAAATTTTCATATTTGCCTGTTTGGCTAAAGGCGCAAATTCTGGATGGGAAAAGAGCGCATTAATGATAGCAATGGACTCTTCTCCTTCAATGGAGCCTGCATTATGGGATACAATTTTCTTTTCCAAAAAAGGCTTATCCCCATCTTCATATGTTACCATATTGCATCGGTAAGACACATCACCTGGCGAAAGTGATATGCCAGATCCCGCCGCTTCCAATGGAGAGCGTCCTGTGTAGCATGTCCGTGGATCTGCCCCGAAAATGGACAGGATAGCCGTATCACTGCCGGGAGGTACTTCCACAGGCACTGTTCTTACTCGCCCTACTTCTCCTTGTTTAGCTAGGTTGTCCATGCAAGGAGTATCTGCCACTTGTATAGGAGTGCGTCCTCCTAAAGACGGCACCGGATTATCTGCCATGCCGTCTCCAATCACTAAAATATACTTCATGATCGTATCTTCTTTCTATGAATCTAGTGCCAATTCATGGTGTCTAAAATAGTATGTACGAAATTTCAGCCCATCAACCATCATTTAATAAATATCATAGTTCAGCGCTTTTGCCCTTGTTTTACTCTTGCAAGAAATTGTTCCATTCGCCGTAAAGCTTCTGAAATTCCTTCTTTGGAAGTAGCATAACAGCAACGAACAAATCCTTCTCCTCCTGCGCCAAACGCTGTTCCGGATATAACTGCTACTTTTTCTTCCATCAAAAGTCGCTCACAAAACTCATCTGAAGGCAAGCCACTGCTGCGAATGCAAGGAAAGACATAAAAAGCCCCTCTGGGCTCAAAACAGTCAAGCCCTATACTTCGTAAACCATTTACAATCAATTTTCTCCGTTCATCATAAGAGTTGCGCATATTGGAAATATCTTCCATTCCATTTCTCATGGCTTCTATTGCCGCATATTGACTCATAGTGGGAGCGGACATAATGCCATACTGGTGAATTTTGATAATCTGTTCAATCAGCCTCGGTGCACCGCAAATGTATCCTAAACGCCATCCTGTCATAGCAAAAGCTTTTGAAAATCCACTAACAATAATTGTTCTTTCATACATACCGGGAATATTGGCCATCGAGACATGTTTTTTCCCATAGGTGAGTTCCGCATATATTTCATCAGATAACACCACAATATTAGTGCCCTCTAAAATCTTGGCCAAAGCTTCTAGATCTTGTCGTTCCATAATGCCGCCAGTAGGATTGCTGGGATAAGGCAACACTAACATTTTGGTTTTTTCGGTAATAACATTTCGCAACTCTTGTGCTGTAAGACGAAATTCGTTTTCCGCTTTCGTCTCTACATATATGGGTACACCTCCAGCCAGTTCTACCAACGGGCCATAACAAACAAAAGAAGGAGTTGGAATGATAACTTCATCGCCAAAATCCACCAATGCACGAATGGCTAAATCAATGGCTTCACTACCACCCACTGTAATGCAGATCTGATCTTCCGCCTCATAATGTAAATCAAATGCACGTTTCATATAGGCAGAAACCTCCTTGCGGAGTTCCGTCATACCCGCATTTGAAGTATATTTTGTATAGCCAGCCTGCAATGATTGGATGCCTACTTCTCGAATGTGTTCTGGAGTCACAAAGTCTGGTTCTCCCACACCCAAGGAAATGACATCATCCATCTCTGCTAAAATATCAAAAAATTTTCGAATTCCGGATGGCTGTAGTCCTACAGCACGCTTTGACAAGATGGAGTCATACTGCAGCATACTCATTCGCTTCCTTTCTCTTTGTCCTCGTGAGACAAACACCATATAGTTTCTCCATTATACTACAAATCACTTTCTTTTCAAGCAAAACTTCATAAAAAGCTGCTTTCTTCCTGATTTTCGGCTTATTGTTCATTTGAATCTTAAATATTCTATGCTTTCTTTCTTGCCCATAATTTTTTGCACTATGTTTGCATAATTTCATTGAACCGGGAAAAACTACTCCCGTCGGCGTCAAAAGAGAGGAGTCTCAGAAATGATTATGGATAAAATCGCACTGGTTCTGGCCATCATTGGTGGCTTGAACTGGGGCAGTATCGGATTATTTCAATTTGATATTGTAGCATTCGCCTGTGGCGGAATTGCCTCGCCTGTTAGTCGTGTTATTTACACGCTGGTAGGACTTGCCGCTATCTGGTGTATTTCTCTTCTGTTCCGGGATCGTAACCCGGTAGAACACGACGGATAACACAACAAAGGGACGACAGTTGTCGTCCCTTTGTTGTGTTATCCATTCTGACACAGATCCATAACTACAGTACCAGCCAATAAAAGCCCTGCACAAGCAGGAACCCACGGAACACTAGCTGGTATACTTCGTCTTCCTTTTGGCGGTATTTCCCACTGCTCTGCCTTGACGGGGATTTCCGGGGAATATACAACTTTATGGTGTAAAATTCCTCTTTGCCTCAATTCCTTCCGGACCACTCGAGCCAGTGGGCAGCCGCTGGTCTTCGAGATATCTGCCACCCGAAATGCGGATCCATCCAGTTTGTTGCCTGTTCCCATAGATGATATAATAGGAATGTTTTGCGTAATTGCTGTCTCAATCAAGTCTAATTTACAGGACACCAGGTCTATAGCATCAACAATATAATCGTAACTCGTTCCATCAAAAAAAACTTCCCGCCTGGATTTGTCATAATACTCTACTTTGGCATTTACTTTACAAGCTGGATTAATGTCTTTGACCCGTTGAGCCATGACCTGTGCCTTCGCCATTCCTAATGTAGAGTGCGTGGCACCAATTTGCCGATTAAGATTTGTTTTTCCTATGATGTCATGATCCACAAGGGTCAGAGCTCCAATTCCAGCCCGTGCCAATCCTTCCACAACATATCCGCCTACGCCACCTAAACCAAATACAATAATATGGGCGGCTTTTAATCGTTCCATGGAAGATGCACCCAACATCATTTCCGTCCGCAAAAACGATTCTCTATCCCAGGTCATGTTTGCCTCCTATATGAAATGAAAAGCGTCTCAAACCGTGGTTTGAGACGCTTTTCTCTACTTTACATACTTTAAGCCACTTTCATCCCGTTCCAAAGGATAATTCTCTTTCATGCCTTCATACCACTCTTCATATTCCGCATTCTGCTTTGCACTTTCTACTTGCACTTTCCAATAGGGCTCGTCTACACCAACGATATATACAATATAGCAAGATCCATCTTCTGTTTCTATCAGTGTGGCATCACCAGCTTGACGTCCCTCTGCAAAAACCCATTCGCTTACATCGGTTGCCAACGTGCTTTTATTGGCTTGTTCATACAAACCACCTTCTTCTTTTGTGGTCGTATCATCAGAGTATTGTTTCGCTAAATTGGCAAAACTAGCTTCCGTTTTATCGCCCTGTTCCCATTCATTGAGAATGCTTTCTGCTTCACTTTTCGTAGCGGCTTTTTGCTCATCTGTCACGGCATCTGTACCTTCCAATGCCTCTGGAGAGATTAAGATCTGTCGAATATTCATTGTTGCATATTCGTTGCGGTTGCGGCTTTGAAACTGGACCACATAATAACCGTTGTCCTCTTCTGAAACAGTTACATCTCCTTCTTTGCGATCCTGAGAAAAAATCCATTCTTCATATGCCATGCCACTTATATCTGATTTCGAAACATCGGTCATTGTAGTGGCAGAAGCATCTTCGTACATTTCTTTTTCATCTTCTCCCGCATACTCTTGTGCCAAAGTTGTAAAATCTTGGCCTGCTTTTACTTTCTCTGCCATCTCGTTTGCCAAATTGGAGGCCTGTTCCATTGCGGCGTTAGTCTCTTCCTCTGTTGCTTCTATAGGATTGCCTTCCTCATCTGTTCCAGTTTCAGGCGTACCATCAAAGAAAAAGTATCGGCAGCTTATAACATCAAAATCATCTTTGTGTTCAGAATAGTATGCAGAAATTTCATCGTCTGAGTATTGCATCTGTTCCATTAAATAAGTTGTGTAATCATCTGCCAACAGCATATTCTCCAGCTGCTCGAAATAAAGTTTTTCCGTCACACCTGTACCTAGGGACGCAAAATAAGTCCCTTTCGTGATATTATTATTAACACAGTAGGCAGTAATTTCATCTTTTGTTTCCTGCAAATATGCCTGGCTCTCTTCAGACAAGGAAACATCGGCTTTACGCGCCTCCGTAGAGAGAATAATCGCACGCTGCATATTATCGATTCCCATGTCTTTAAAATAATCTGCCCAAGTCTCGCCATCTTCCCCGTATGCTTGTTGATCCAAAGGTTTACTGGTATCCAAGCCGAAAGCCGATACATACTGGCCATACATATTTAAAAATTGATTATATGCGCTGTAGTAATAAAATTGTACCACCCCTGTAGTATACTTCTGATCGCCAATGGTTACCGCTGTTTTGGATTTTTGGATGATTCCAGAGTTCCAAATAGCTAATGCAACAATGGCTATGAGTACAACCACAGAAATAATAATAGTCGCTATTTTTCCACGATTCTTTTTCCGTTCATCCGGTCGACTCTGTCGGCTATTACTTCCTTTGCTCATGTGCTTCCTTCCTCTCCATTTCCAGATGATAGGCATACTCCATCTGTCGGTGTAAACATACAACATTAACATGTTTACTAAAACCATTTTTCATAAATTGCCCTTCGCAATGGTGTTATTATAGCGTAAAACCCACTGTCTTGCAAGCAAAAGCCATCTCTTTCATAAATTCTTTACAAACTTCTCCAAAAGGAAAAGGTGTTTCCACGTAGCGGAAACACCTTTTTGTTATATGCAGTTGGCTTAATCTTACTTCAATTCGACAGAAGCGCCTACTTCTTCCAATTTTGCTTTCAAAGCCTCTGCGTCCTCTTTGGAAGCACCCTCTTTGATAGCCTTTGGAGCAGCTTCAACCAATGCCTTTGCTTCTGCAAGGCCCAAGCCTGTGATCTCACGAACAGCCTTGATTACCTTGATTTTTTCTGCACCAAAGCTAGTGAG
>CAWVKD010000029.1:0-11651 GCA_963929765.1 Clostridia bacterium
CGATAAGTCAAGCGGTCACTGCTATGTAAAGGTGGATATTCATTTTACGGCAGTAGAAATGATAGACATTGCGACTGAACAGGAAATTCTTGCTATGATGGAGGAAATACAGGAAACCCACAGGACTTTTGCTTTGTAGTATAAGGACAAAGAATACGGTGCAACCCCATTCCTGAGGTTACACTGTACCTTACATAACCTTACATAAAAATTTCCTTATTGGGCGTGCCCTTTTGAAAGTCCTCCTTTTTACATTGATATAGTTTCGAGCATGTCCAAGATAATTTGTTGAATTTTTTCAGGATTTCCTTTTCCGCCTGTTTGCGCCATCACTCTACCGATAAGAGCTTTAGAAGCGGATTGTTTTCCTTTTTTATAAGCTGATACGGCATCTGGAAGAGAAGATATAGCAATTTCAGCAAAAGAGCGTAAAACGTCATCATCATTGATTTGTTCCAGGCCTTGTTCTTTTACCAACTGTTCAGGATCTTTTTTTTTCGTGTAAACTTCGGAAACCAATCTTTTGGCAGTACTGCTATTGATGATTCCATGACCAGATAAATCAGCCAATTTTGACATAAAAATAGGAGAGAGGTCGATAGATTTGCTATTGAAAGGAATATATTTAGAGAGCTCAGAAACAATTAAATTCGATAGAATTTTGGGATATGATGTTTGTGTAACGGCCTGATCGAAGTAATCAGCAATGGCTTTTTCTGCAGTCAGACATTCGCTGTCGTATGGGCTTAAACCATATTGTTTGATATAGCTTTTCTTTCTCGTATCAGGAAGTATAGGAATTTGTAGTTTTAGAGCATTGATGAGCTTTTGACTGATACGGATAGGAGGGAGATCTGGGTCCTGAAAAAAACGGTAATCGTTGATATTTTCTTTCCGTCGCATGGAATATGTTTTTCCATTTTTTTCATCAAATCGTCGAGTTTCTTGTGTTAACGTCTGTCCTGCCTCCAGTATATGAATCTGCCGTTTGGTTTCATATTCAATGGCACGGACGATAGATTGGAAAGAATTGAGATTTTTGATTTCTGTTCGTGTGCCAAGCGGGTGAGCTCCTATTTTTCGTACGGATATATTAACATCACACCGAAAGGAACCTTCATTCATTTTACAGTCTGAGATTTCAAGATAACGAATTGTGGTTTGCAAATTTTTTAGATAAGCTTTTGCTTCTTCGCCTGATCGAATATCTGGTTCTGAGACAATTTCGATCAAAGGGATACCACTGCGATTGAAGTCAATCATTGTTCCATATTTTGGATGGTGAATCAATTTTCCAGCGTCTTCTTCTATGTGAATTCTTGTAATACCAATTCGTTTTCTTCCACAGGTACTTTCGATGTCCAAATACCCATGCTCGCAAAGAGGAAGATCATATTGGGAAATTTGATATGCTTTGGGCAGATCAGGGTAAAAATAGTTTTTTCGATCCATTTTGGAATGAGTGGCGATGTGGCAGTTTGTACCCAATCCGGCTTTTATGGCATAAATGACAGCGGTTTGGTTGAGAACGGGTAATGTACCTGGCATTCCCATACAAATGGGGCAACATTGAGTATTTGGTTCCGCGCCAAATGTAGTAGAGCAACCGCAAAACAGTTTGGTTTTTGTGGCGAGTTCGACGTGGACTTCGAGCCCAACGATGGTTTCATATGATTGCATCACTTAGAACCTCCAGTTTGTTCAAAGGCGTATCCCACCTGGTAAAGAGTTGGTTCTGAAAAGGGTCGGCCAATTAGTTGCATACCAATAGGCATACCATTTGAAGTGACTCCGCAAGGTAGGGCAAGAGCAGGTAAACCTGCAATGTTAACAGGAACAGTATATGCATCCCCTAAATATTGTTCTATTGGATCTTGAATTTTTTCTCCAATTTGGTATGCTGCGGTTGGAGAGACAGGGGAAAGAATAAGATTGCATGTTTCAAAAATAGTGGAAAATTCCTTCCGAATGAGGTTACATACATGCAAGGCTTTTTGATAATAGGTGTCGTAATGTTCAGAGCAAAGCACAAAGGTGCCAAGGAGTATGCGGCGCTTAACTTCTGCTCCAAATCCTTCGCTACGTGTCGCTTGGTATAAAGAATCGGTATGATGTGACAACTCACTACGGTATCCATATCGAATACCATCAAATCTGGCAAGATTGGATGAAGCTTCCGCGCTGGAAATGACATAATATGCAGCTAAAGCATAGTTGACGGAAGGTATAGAGATTTCGATAAGCTCTGCACCTAACGATTCTAACTGAGCCGCGGCAGTTAAAATAGCTGATTTGACTTCTGAATGGATACCCTTTTCCAACCATTCTTTTACCAATCCTATTTTAAGTCCTGTGATTTCTTTGCCTAAATCGGTCATATAATTTGGAATGTTACGGACGCGAGAGGTAGCATCTCGAGGATCGTGGCCAGAAATCGCATTTAAAACCATGGCATTGTCACGTACATCTTTGGTCAAAGGTCCAATTTGGTCCAAAGAGGATGCAAAAGCAACCAGTCCATATCGAGAGACAGAGCCATATGTTGGCTTCATTCCGACAACGCCGCAAAATGAGGCAGGAAGGCGAATGGATCCTCCAGTATCAGAACCAAGAGTATAAGCAGCTTCCTGCGCTGCTACTGCAGCAGCGGAACCGCCAGAACTTCCACCAGGTACACAATGAAGGTTTTTTGGATTTCTTGTTATATGAAAATAAGAATGTTCCGTTGAGGAGCCCATAGAAAACTCATCCATATTTAACTTGCCAAGCAAAATATAGGAAGATCTTTTTAGCATTTCAATAACATGAGCATCATAGGGTGGTTGAAATTCTGAAAGCATCTTGGAGGCACAAGTGGTAGGTAAGGCACGCGTACAGATATTGTCTTTGATCCCCGCAGGAATGCCAGCAAGAGGGGAAAGAAATTCTCCCTTTATTCTTTGCTGATCTACATATTGGGCTGTTAAAAGGGCCCCTTCTATATCAAGAGCCAGATAAGCCATGATATCTTGTTCTTTACGTTGGATCATATCAATATATGCTTTTGTTACATCTAAAGAGGAAAATTCTTTGGCAGCCAGGCCTTGAGATAATTCAAACACTGTTTTTTCAGTGAGATCACGAAATGCTGACAATATTATAGTTCTCCTTCTACAGTATCAATGATTTTTGGAATCGTAATATAACCATCTTTTTGAGTTTCTACATGACACAACAGTTGCGAGCGATCCAGACTAGGACTGATTTCGTCTTTACGAAATACATTGGCAATGGGAAATTCATATGCATCATCATTTATGTCGGTTATATCCACTTCTTCCAGTTGATTGATGAATAGCAGGATCGTGAACAAATCTTTCTGAAGAGAATTCCGCTCTGAATCATCGAGAGATAGTTGAGCTAAATTTTCCAGTTTTTCAATGTCAATATTATCTGTAAAGTAAAAACACTTTTCGTGAGATTGTAATAATTGAAGATGATCCATCTTCTTTTTTGAATCCATTCTTTTGCTCCTTTCTGATAATTGAAGACCATCTGTAAAAAGAAAGTAAAAGGAAAACAGTCTTTCGTCCTCAATGAAGAAGTGTAAAACATTTTCATTGGGACGAGAGACTGCATGAGACAAAGGACACTCATAATGCTATTTATGATTTTACAATATCTTTCGAGGCATATGCAAAATATAGTGCACCTAGCTTACATAGAAAAAGATCATCAAAAGGTGTGTGGCTCGTTTATAGAAAGAGAATAGCAGTGGTTGAGAGGGCCATTGCCAGATCCAAGGTTACAATCCATTTTTAATGCACCAGTTAAATATGTCTTAGCTCTTTGTATGCTTTCAATTAGAGTGTATCCAAGAGCGAGATTACTGGCAATAGCAGAAGAAAGTGTGCATCCTGTACCATGGGTGTTTTTGGTTTGGATTTTTTCGCCTGGAAACCAAGTTATTGTACCATTGGTCAATAAAAGATCATCTGCGCAATCATCTAAATGCCCACCTTTGATTAAAACAGCTGTTGTATTTTGAGCTGCGATCGCAAACGCGCTGTCAACCATATCCGCTTTACACTTAATAGAGGTTCCAGAGAGGGCTTCTGCTTCTGGGATATTTGGGGTGATAAGTGAAGCAAGAGGGAATAGGTGTGTTTTAAGTGTTTCTACAGCATCTCCTGCTAGGAGTTTACCACCACTCGTTGCCACCATAACTGGATCTACGACAACATAGGGAACTTTGTATTGAGTAAGCTTTTCCGCGATTACCAGCAAAATTTCTACGTTGGAGACCATACCTATTTTTACAGCGTCCGGAAAGATATCGGTGAATACACAATCAAATTGTTGAGCAACAAATGAAGGGGGTGTATCAAGAACACCATAAACGCCTGTAGTATTTTGAGCAGTCAATGCAGTGATAATGCTCATGCCATATACACCATGCATGGTCATGGTCTTTAAATCTGCCTGGATACCAGCGCCGCCACTGCAATCAGAACCGGCAATAGTTACTACTTTTTTCATTTAAAACATCTCCAAAAGTCATGATAAGAATGCAAATGCCAAGTTGCTATAGCTTGGATCAATGGAGTTTCCTTTTGTGCACTCTGGTCATAAACAGCAGCTACGGAAAAACCAGCAGAAACGGCAGTTTTCACTGCGTGGAGGGCGTCCTCAAATACAACTGTGTCTGCTTGACTTGTGCCTAAAATGGAAAGAGCACGAAAATAGATATCTGGTTGCTCTTTTCCAACGCCAACTTCTGTGCAGGTTATAATTCCAGAAAAATAATGATCTATTTCTAAACGCTGTAAGGCAGCTTCTACAAGATATCGGTCTGTTGCTGTTGCAATGCAAAGTGCAATCTTTTTTTGATGTAATTCTTTTAAAAAAGCAAGAGCTGTTGGTTTTAAAGGAATATGGTAACGATAATCTTCTTCTACCAGGTCATTGGCCTCTTGCATTAGTTGTTCCACTGAATCTTCCAAACAATATTTCTCTTTGAGGTAAGAAACCGCTTGTTCCAAACTCATGGGTTTTAAGATTTGTCTTAGATCGGAAGGAGGCGTAATGCCTCGTCCCATTAAAAAACGATCTCCAACGGTATCCCAGACCTCCATCGAATCTAGCAATGTACCATCTAGATCGAAAATAGCTCCTTTAAATTGCGTCATTTCATCACCATTTGATCACATTGTGCCCTTAATTGAATTGCGGCTTCTCGAATGTCTTTTCGAGCAAAGAGTGCTGAGACAACCGCAATGCCATCGATCCCTGTTCCTGATAATGTATGGATATTTTCCGCTGTGATTCCGCCAATAGCTACAACAGGAATAGAGGTAGAAGCACAGATTTCTTTTAATGTGTTGTAAGAAACGAAATCGGCATCTTCTTTGGTTGCAGTTGGAAAAACAGCACCAACGCCTAGATAGTCTGCACCTTGTGCTTCGGCAAGAAGGGCTTGTTCCATTGTTTGAACAGATACACCTATGATTTTATCTGGCCCAAGCAGGTGTCTGATTTCTGAAGCAGGCGTGTCACTTTGCCCCACATGAACACCATCTGCATTGACGGCAATGGCAACATCTACCTGGTCGTTAATGACCAGGGGAATATGATATTGATTCGTCACTTGCTGAATTTCTTTTGCAAGTTGACAAAAATCTTGATATTTTAGATGTTTTTCACGAAGCTGTACAAAAGTTACACCACCTAAAATAGCCTGCTCCACTTCATGAGCTAAAGAATGGTCTTTCAGCCACATCCGATCCGTTACGGCATAAAGACGAAGTGCTTGTTTATCGAATTTCAACTTTTTGCCCTTCTTTCAAAAGAGAAGCGTCCATTTGACTAATGGCGTCAATCAGATATGTACGGAAGGAGCCAGTTCCACTTTGATGTTTTGTCATCTTTTGATAGGCCAACTCACCAGATAAGCCCATAACACAAACAGCTGCAGCAGTAGCTTCCAACATACAGTCTGGATTGGCAGCACAGTAAGCAGCAATCATGCCGGTCAGCATGCAGCCTGTACCTGTGATTTTAGACATGATCGGGTGACCATTTGAGATGATATAAGTTGTGTTGGCATCTGAAACAATATCAATAGCACCTGTAATCGCAATGATAGAACCTGTTTTGCGAGCAAGGGATTTTGCAAATATGACTGAATCTGCCAGAGTATCTTCAGTAATAAGGTCACTGATATCTGCATCCACTCCTTTGGTGGTTCCGCTACCTGCATCTACCGTTTTCATTTCAGAGCTGTTTCCACGAATCACAGAAAAGTTGATTTCCTTTAATAAACGGAACGTGGTTTCCGTACGGAGAGAAGAGGCTCCTGCACCCACAGGATCCAAAACAACAGGGTGAGAAAGGGCATTTGCTTTTTGCCCAGCTTTGATCATAGATTGAATGGTGCGCTGATTTAATGTTCCAATATTGAGTACCAAAGCGTTACAGATTGACGTGATGTCTTCTACTTCTGCAATATCATCTGCCATAATAGGCGATCCGCCGCAGGCGAGCATTACGTTAGCGCAATCATTTACAGTAACGTAATTTGTGATAAAGTGTACTAAAGGAACCTTGTTTCTGACTTGTGTTAGAATTGATTCAAACATAAAACATTCTCTCCTTTTTACTATTATCTTTCATGAAAGAATAAGAAAACAAATGCAAAAATAGCTACTTGTAGAAAAAAAAGAATGGGGATTCCAAAACGAAATGCAGAATGTTTTGTCTTGTGCCGAAAGACCTGCATACCCATATAGATACCAACGGAACCGCCCAAAAAAGCGAAAAGGAATAAAATGGATTCTGGAGTTCTCCACCTTGCAAACTCAGCTTTCCGTTTGTCTCGGCCCATCAGGATGAAGCTAACAATGTTAATGGCGATTCCATAAAGTATCATACAAAATGCAACTATAGGGTGCATTTATTTTGCCTCCAATCAATGTCTCATATTGTACCGCAACTACATGTTCAATGCAAGTGTCTCAACTTAGTGGGGAATAAAAGAAAGGGGTTCAAGAGGAAACCAATTCAACTTGTTTACGAATATTCACTCCATTAAAATGGTAACAAAAAAGAAACGAAAAGAGGATAAAAACGAAAATAAAATTTTAACAAATGAAGACAGGAAATTGATGAAGATAAAAAGTGATACACGGAGAAAAAACGGTCGCATTCTTGTAGATTTCAACCTATATTTGTCGAAAGTTAAAGAAAAGAATAAAAAAATTTTTTCCAAATGGCAAAAAAGATATTTTATTTTCCACATGAGAAGGAAAAGTTCAAAAAAATTAGTAATACCAATGGATACAGTGGTTTCAGGAATAGTAACAATTTGTAACTTTACATTAAGGAAAACGAAGACTATCGCATGATGAAATTTTACTTTTTGTATTTTTTTGTTGCCAAATTCATATGTTTGAGATATACTAAGTGTGTTCCAAATTGGAAAAAGGAGTGAAATGATGAAACGAAACGTACGAACCATCTTTCTATTCTGTGTGCTTACTGCTTTGCTAAGTACCATGTTTGTCGGGTATGCAGCTAATCAGACAACACTGATCGTGGATGGGAAAACAAGTACAATTGAAACCAAAACCATCAATGGAAATACTTATGTACCGATTCGTGTTTTTTGCCAAGCAATGGAAGACTGCGATATTACCTGGAATGGTGAGACAGAAGTAGCCACTGTTACATGCCATGGATTAAGCATGAAAGTGGATGCTGATCTGTTGTATGTAGAGGCAAATGGAAGATACTTTTACATGCCTTATGGTGTATATCGAGGAAATGGCGCATTATTTTTGCCAGTTACATTACTTGCAAAGTGCTTCAATTCCGATGTATATTGGACAGAAGATCATCAAGCACTACAGGTAACACGCAAGGGTGGATCTTTGCCGTCTGCTGATTCCTTTTATGATGCAACCGATCTTTATTGGCTGTCCCGCATTGTCTATGCAGAGAGCGGCGGAGAGCCATTGCAAGGGAAAATAGCTGTAGGCAACGTAGTACTGAACCGTGTGAATAACAGCCGATTCCCTTCAACGGTATATGGTGTCATTTTCCAGAAGAATCAATTTTCTCCAGCCTCTAGTGGCAGTATTTATAGAACACCCAATGAAGAAAGTGTTATTGCAGCCAAGATTGCATTAGAAGGGTATCAAGTTGCTGGAAACAGTTTGTTTTTCTTGAACCGTGCCATTGCCACAAGCAGTTGGATGGAAAGAAATTGTGACTATGTTGCTACCATTGGACACCATACGTTTTATACACTGGCTTCGTAATTCGCAATAAGTATGTAGACAAAAACACCGCACTGCTGAGTCAACCAGCAGCGTGGTGTTTTTGTTATTAAAAGAGAATAAGGAAAAGTTAAACATTGAAGCGGAAGAGAACTACATCACCATCTTGCATAACATATTCTTTTCCTTCGCTGCGTACGAGCCCTTTTTCCTTTGCGGCAGTTATGCTGCCACATTGCTTTAAAATATCGAAGGGAACAACTTCAGCTCGGATAAATCCTCGTTCAAAATCACTATGGATTTTTCCGGCAGCTTGAGGGGCTTTTGTCCCACGGGTAATTGTCCATGCACGTACTTCATCTGGGCCAGCTGTCAAGTAAGAAATGAGACCAAGCAATTCATAGGAACATTGAATAAGACGATCAAGACCCGATTCGGATAATCCTAGTTCTTCCAGAAAGAGCCCTTTTTCCTCGGCAGGAAGTTGGGCAATTTCCTGTTCTGTTTTTGCACAAATAGGGAGAACAAGAGAACCTTCTTTATCGGCCAGTTTTTTTACGGCACAATAATAAAGATTTTTTTCAGGTCCGGCTGCGAATGTTGCTTCATCCATATTAGCTGCATAAATGACCTTTTTGAGAGTCAAAAGTTCTGAGGTTCGGATAATATCCATATCCTCTTTTGTACAATCGAAACTGCGAGCTGGAAGCCCTTTGTTTAAATGTTCTAATAAGTTGGTAAATAAAGCAGCCTCTTGCATATACTTTTTATCGCCTTTAGAAGCTTTTCTTGCTTTTTCAATTCTGCGTTCTACCATTTCCATATCCGCAAGAGCAAGTTCCAAATTGATGATTTCAATATCACGCAGAGGGTCTGTATTTCCTTCCACGTGTATAACATTTTCATCATCAAAACAACGGACTACATGGATGATGGCGTCAGTCATACGAATATTAGATAAAAATTGATTTCCTAAGCCTTCTCCTTTTGATGCCCCACGAACGAGCCCTGCAATATCTACAAATTCAATGGTGGCCGGTGTATATTTTTTGGGGGAATACATTTGAGCAAGATAATCGAGCCGTTTATCTGGAACAGAAACGATTCCTACATTGGGATCAATGGTACAAAAAGGATAATTAGCGGATTCAGCGCCGGCGTTGGTAATAGCATTGAAAAGTGTGGACTTGCCTACATTGGGAAGCCCAACGATTCCTAATTTCATTTTATATCGTCCTTTCTAATGAACACACAACCATATAGCATGTATTATACCGAAATCTAGGACGAAAGGCAAGAGGTGGAAGAAAATGAAAGCAAACCTGGCTATTTTCTGCGATTGCGATGTAGAATGATTTGTTCAATATGCAAAGAAGTTCATATTTTAAGTGATTAACGATAGGTTCTAACTTCTGAGGTAAGAACTAATCGTTTTTACTTTTAATGACCATTCACAAAAGTGAAAAAAATAAAATTTCCTCTTGCAATTTGATTTAATATGTTGTATAATAACATCCAGTTTCGCCGGTGTGATGGAATTGGCAGACGTGATGGACTCAAAATCCATTGGTAGCAATACCGTGTCGGTTCGAGTCCGACCACCGGCACCAAACCAAAATAATCCGAACTTGTTTACGATAGGAGACAAGTTCGGATTATTTGTTTTCTTCGACTGTTACGGAAAGCATGTACTTTCGAATGAGGTGAAGCTCAAACGCACCTCAAACTCAAGAGAGCCACAACAGAAGAAGCTATCCCTATAACACAAGAAGATCTTTAATGTGTTTATCTACTTCTGGTCCTATGAAAGCGTTGACTGATTCAGCGAAATTTTTTTTGCGATTATCTCAGTCAACAAGTGGGTGATATTGAATTCTGAGCTACTGCATTGTCTTCTTCACTTCCATCTCATAGGATTATTTCAGTATTTTTTCACTTTTCTTTACGGTTTATGTATTCTATAAATTTGGAGGATTTTGTGATTATTTTATACAATTATTGGTCAATCGATTCTATTATTGCCTTTTAGCGGCGGTCAGTTTGCTGATTTCTACAGTAGGTATTGTTCTCACCTAGCTGGACTCCGAAATACCTCCTCCTAAAGCATACATGAACCTGTCCCTGTCACTGCTCCCGTTTTACAGAAGATGAAACTCATTGGCAATTCGGCAGGTGATTTGAAAATGTGAGATGAATTGCTCTAGCCTGGTAATAGTGCGGTATCAGAACGGCAGAAACGGAATATACTGGTTACAAAGAAGCAAGGTCGCTGATCCGAGTGGAGAAACGCTTTGCATTTTTAGTTGTGGGGTGTGTTTATGTGTGGAATTGCCGGATTTTGTAATTTTAAAGTAGATTTTCTTCAAGATGCTGAGACGTGGAAACAGGTTCTCGCAAGGATGCGGAAAGCCATTGCACACCGAGGCCATGATCAGACAGGGGAATATCTGCAACACAATGCAGGGCTTTCCCATACTCGGCTCTCCATTCGTGATCTGGCTGGCGGTGCTCAGCCTATGCTGCGCCAACGGGGAGAAGGAGAATATGGAATTGTCTACAACGGAGAAATTTATAACACGGAGGAACTGAAACAGGATTTGCTCAGTCGTGGCTACTCCTTTGAAACCACTTGTGACACAGAGGTGATTCTCTATGGGTACATGGAATATGGCATGGAGGTGGCAAAAAAGCTCAACGGCATTTTTGCTTTCGCAATATGGGACGACAATCGCAATGCCCTGTTTCTCTGCCGGGATCGACTAGGAGTCAAACCCCTGTTTTATGCTGTGGAGGAGGACACTCTTGTATTTGGCTCAGAGCCCAAGGCCCTATTTGCCCACCCGCAGATCCATCCTAAGGCAGATTTAGACAGCTTTAGGGAAATCTTTGGAGTGGGTCCAGCAAGAACACCGGGTTGCGGTGTGTTCCGTGGCCTTCGAGAGGTAAAACCGGGCTGTATTCTGGAGTATTCCCACGAGAGAATGAAAGAGTCCCCCTATTGGTCATTGGAGGCAAAGCCACATACGGACAGTTATGCGCAGACAGTTGAAACTGTGTCCTGGCTATTGCAGGACGCAGTTAAAAGACAGTTGGTGTCCGATGTGCCGGTGTGCAGCTTTTTATCCGGCGGAATTGATTCCAGCGTAGTTACCGCTATTGCATCTCGACAATTGGGGCTGAACGGTCTTACTCTCAATACATTTTCGTTTGATTTTACCCATAATGATACCTGTTTTCAGTCTAATGCCTTTCAACCTACCCGCGACCGCCCCTATGTAGATCAGGTGCTCACCCTTTATCCCCTTCATCATACCTATCTGGAGTGTGACGAGGCCACGTTGGCTGACTTGCTGGAGGATGCGGTCCGGATGAAGGATTTGCCAGGAATGACCGATG
>CAWVKD010000030.1:0-4521 GCA_963929765.1 Clostridia bacterium
CACTGCTGCCAACATAGCAGCTGCAATGATACCAATGATCCAAGTTCGAATGCCCTCTGCCATCTCTACCCTCCCTTGACTGCGGTAACAGCTGATACAATAGAAATCAGCAGTAATAGGCCACATGCGCCGGTCATTCCCATCAAAATACCAAACGCACCACTGATGGAGTCAATGAAATCGGACAACCGTTTATCAGCCACAGTTCCTGCCAAGGCGGCTGTCACCTTATAGATAAGGTAATGGATACCAAGCTGCAAAAATGGACCAAGGCAAATTCCAAGCACAGCGATGAGCCCAATAATACCAATGGCATTTTTCAACAGTGATGCCCCAGCCATCACCGATTCTGCTGCATCAGACAAAATGCCACCCAGTACAGGGATTACAGTAGAAATGGTAAACTTTGCAGTTTTCAACGTGGCGGCATCTGCACTCCCGGCAATGGCTCCGCTAACGGTGAGATACCCTGTAAAGGCCAAAAGTAAGAGGCCCATTACCGTGGTACTGCCCCATTTTACCAGTCCTGCCAGTTTGCCTAGTCCATCGTTCCCAATCGCTGCCTTTGCGGCACAAAGGGCAATGTATGTATATACCATTGGAAGGATCAAATGGCTAATGATGGTTATTAAAATATCAGAAAACATCATGGTGGCCATTTGTCTAACACTGGATGCTGTTGCAGAGCCGGTTGCTGCAGTAGCAGCAGCCAATGTGGGCAGAAGTGCTTTGGAGCAGGTGTCCATACTTTCAATGGCGCTCCGCCCTAGCCCTACCATGGTGGTAAGATCAGAGGAAGCCGTTATCGTTACTGCCAATACACCGCCCAAATAAATGACATCTGGCGTTCCATCGGTAAAAAAACCATTTGCCACCTGGCAGAGCATCACCAAAATCAAAATCACAATGCCGCTGCGCAACGCTTTTTGCAGAACAGATCCTACTTGTCCACGCCCTGTTTCCAGCAACGATTGCAGGCCTTCGTCCAAATCAGCATCATCTACTGTCATACCATTGGTATAATCACCGCTTTCAGCTTCAACGGTATCAATGTCCAAAGCCTCTTTCTGTTCTTCCCATACTTCCTCTGGCACAACTTCCGCCTTTTGTTCTGCTGCAAACACAGGCAAACAGACGACAGAGAGAACGACCCATACGGCAAGCAGCACCCTGCGTATCATATGCTCCTTCCTTTCCAACTGACAAACTCCACAATAGAACCATGGTGTTTGCCCCGTCTCCTCTTTTTGTATTTATTCCATCCAAGACCATTGTCAATATTTCACGTTTTTAACAATCCAATCAATGTCTGTAACACTGTACGAAGAAGGGGAAGTGCTACAAGAAGCGCTGCCGCCGCACCAGCCACTTCCACAATAGAAGCGATGCCTCCTTCCCCTGCATCTTTACACAATGCGCTGACCCATTTGGTTACAATGGCAATGCCTGCTGTTTTAAGCATTGGCGCCACAACACTGGGAGCCAAGCCGGATAACTCTTGCAGCTCGTCCAGAAAATCCGTGACACCAGAAAACATTGTGAGTGTCAGTCCTAAGACCAACATTCCCGTTACCAATGCAACTACCATACCCAGTTCCGGCACGTAACGACGGATGACCATGGCGCAAAGAGCACCTACCATCCCCGCCGCTGCAATTTTCAAAGTCACTTCCATTTTGAATCACAGCCCAAACAAACTTTTCACCAGTAAAAACAAGTTGCTGATCTCCCGCACTACCATCATCAATACAACCACAAGCCCTGCCAACGTCGTCATTGTGGCTTGTTCATCTCGCCCTGAACGAGTTAGCACCTGATTGAGTACGGAAACCAAAATGCCGATAGCCGCAATTTTAAAAATCAGGTCAATATCCATGATTCACTTCCTATCGTGTTACACACAGTTACAAAAACAACAGGACACACAGGACACCTGCTGAAATGCCCAATGCACGGTACACCCTGCCGATTTTCCCTTGCGTCTCTCTTGCTGTCTCAAGGCAAGTACCTAAACGATGGCGGATCCCTTCCATTGCATTTCTCTGCCCTTCTACGTCATACTGTCCCAGCACTGCACCCAGCTGTTCCAATGGAATTCGGTCTTCTGGCAAAAGTGCTAATTTCTCTTCTTGCAAGGCCTGATTCCATACTTGGGAAAAAGGTGTATCTCCCAAAGAAGACAGCCCTTCCCGACAACGTGAAAAAAAAGCACTGACTGGCCCTTTTGATTCCGCAGAAAGTCTGCCAAGCAGTTCGGGCATAGGGGTCAGCCGAAAAGACAATTCTGCTTCCATTTGGTCCAGTGCCGCCAAAAAAGAGGAAAGCGTTTCGCTTCGACGTCCCAATTCCCTTGCAGCACCCATACCAACACCGCCACCACCTACGAGAATCAATGCAGCACCTATCAACCGGAGCATGGCCCGTCTCCTTCCTGTTTGGGGCAGCTGGCTCTTCCTTCTGCTGGTTTGTTTTCGGACCACTCTGTCCCCTGCCCTTGCCTGCAGTGAGGAAACGTCAGCTTGCGCGGAGGCTCCAGACGGCCTGTACAATAGATTCTCTCTTTTTCCTCTTTTGGTTCTGGTCGGATACTTTTTTTCTCTATCACTCTTGCTTGCTCTTGTCCCGCTAGTGGCGGCTTCGGAGAAAGATCCAGTCGCTCCACAATATACTTACGCCTTCCTTCTTCCATGGAGATGATGACCAATCGTTTAAAGATTCCTCTTCGAAGCAATGTCCGATACATGGGTCTGCGAAATAGTTCTGCCCGATCCGTGCTGTGGGCCGTAGCAATCAGGGCAACACCACAATTAGCTGCCATCTCCAATGCACCGCAGTCTTCCGGCGCTGTAATCTCATCAGCAGCCAATACTTGAGGATTCATCCCTCGCAGCAAAAGCAACATGCCCTCTGCTTTGGGACAGCCATCCAGAACATCAGTTCGCAATCCTACCATCATCTGAGGCATGCCTTGGTACATAGCGGCCACTTCCCCTCGCTCATCGGCCAAGCCAACTCGTAATCCTCCAATGCCATTTTGGGGATCTCCATCGGAAAGCCTAGCAATCAAATCCCGCAGCAGCGTCGTTTTCCCGCAACCTGGTGGCGAAATGATGAGTGTGTTGCAAAATCGACCATTCTCCCAAAGCTGTTCCAAAATGCCAGAACAGATCCCTGGTGCCTGCTTAGCAATTCGGATGGAAAGCGAGGACAAGTCTCTTAAATTAACCACTTCCCCTTCTTTAACCACGGCAGTACCGCACAGGCCAATTCGATGTCCTCCCCGAACGGTAAAAAAACCATGTCGCACTTGTTCCAGTGCACTATGAGCAGAAGCCTGGGTTGCGATTTCCAGTACATGGCGCAAATCGCTTTGATAAACCATAAGTCCTTGTCCATTGACCACAGGATATTCACCCAAAGGTCCACAAACGGTCAGTCCACGCCCTGCTCTCAAGCGAATTTCTTCTGCCTCGGCACGCTGCTGAAATGACAATTTGGAAACGGCATAACGCATTTCTCTTGGTAAAAGTTCTGCCGCCTGTTCCATGCAAGCTGCTCCATATGCCAATTGATTCATAGACTTCCTCCCCTTCTGTTCTCTGGTGTGTTTCCTGCTCTATATCTATGGGCGCCTGTCCTACTTTATGCCATACATCTGAAGAATGGACAAAAAACACTCTGTACCTTTTTCTTTCTTTCCGTTATAATAGAAACATGTATGCGGGCGCAGCCCTATGGTGAAAGGAAGTGGCACAATGCCTCGGTTTGGCTTTATTCACGATAAATTGGAAATCAAATTCCTCGTTTTATATATCCTGACCCGTGCAGTGGAACCGCTGGATTTTTCTACACTGACAGACTTGACCCTTTGCGACGAAGGCGTAGATTATTTCCAATATGTAGAGGCTTTATCCGAACTGGTGAAAACCGACCATCTGAAACAGATCGATGGGGAATACTATGCGATCACGGAGAAAGGCGTCAAAAATGGTGCCATTTGCGAAAGCAGTCTTCCCTACTCTGTACGTATGCATGCAGATCACGAGCTTTCCCTTCTCAACGCCCGTTTGCGCCGAAATGCACAGGTAAAAGCCTCTCACACACCCAGGTCAGATAACGGTTTTACGGTTCGGCTCTCTTTGGATGATGACTTTGAAAATATCATGACATTAGATCTTCTAGCACCAAATGAAACCCAGGCTCAACGTCTGGAAGATCACTTCCGGCGCCGTCCGGAAAAAATTTATAACGCCATTATAAAAGCGATTCTGGAGGACGAATCCAGCGAAGATGAGACTAAAAATAGAAAGAACTAAAATATTGATGTCTTTTTTTCATGTTTCCCTTGCATAAATCCGGAAATTGTGCTAACATATTTGGGCATTACACACGCTTTTTGAAAAAAGGCTGCGTGCCGTCCACGCCATAGCGCAGGTTCGGTGGGCCGTTTTGATGAAAAAAGCGGAGGTAAAAACGAATTTTGGAGGAATGAATCAATGGCAGTTGTATCTATGAAACAGC
>CAWVKD010000031.1:0-37982 GCA_963929765.1 Clostridia bacterium
ATTAATTGGCCAATGACAAGAAGGGCAGGATAGCATGTATCATTATGTACGTATTTCAGACCAGTGTCTACAATAGCGCGATGATTGGTGGTTAGCATATCTACATGATATCCATGCAGTTCTAGGCAGCGTTGCATCATGGAGAAATGAACGGGTAGCATTTGTGGCATAAGAAGTGTGTATTCTTTTTTCATTTCTTCTGTAAAGAGTAAGCGACCATTGTTATCGTAAATCAATTTTGCCATAATATTCGTCCTTTTTTACGCCTTTTTGGGTGTGAGATCATGATCCAGTTCTCTTGCCTCAATAGCGGCAATGAGACTGCGAATGCGAATTTTAACAGCACCCAAATTATTGATATCGTCTATTTTTAGTTGTGTATATAATTTATTGCCATGTTCCAGAATATCCCGCATTTCATCACTGGTAATGGCGTCAATTCCGCAGCCAAAAGAGACCAGCTGAACCAGCTGCATATCTGCTTGGGTGCATACGTAGCGGGCAGCATCATACATTCTGGCATGGTATGTCCACTGATTGAGGACCTTTCGAGGTGCTTTTTCCATGTGATAATCCACGGCGTCTTCTGTTACAAGAACAAAGTCGAAGGAGGTGATTAATTCGTCAATACCATGGTTGATTTCTGGGTCAATGTGATAAGGTCGCCCTGCTAAAACCAAGATTTTTTTCTTGTTCTTGCGTGCGTAGTCAATGTATGCTTGACCTTCTTTTTTAATATCAGCTTTATATGCTGCATAGGCTTCATATGCAGCATCCGCGGCTGCATGCACCTCCTTGGGTGGAATATGGAATTCTGTTTCAAAATAGTTTCCAGCCCGTTTTTTGAAGTCCCGTGGTCGATGTAGTCCGAAGTAAGGATGCAGGAATCGAGTTTCCCGCAAACGTGATACATTCGCAGCCAATAATTCAGGATAATAAGCGACAACAGGGCAATTGTAGTTATTGTCGCTGCGGCCTTCATCAAAGTTATAAGGCATACAGGGGTAAAAGATCACAGGTACTTGTTCATCTAATAATGCTTCTATATGTCCGTGCAACAGCTTGGCAGGATAACATACAGTGTCTGATGGAATGGTATACTGCCCTTTGAGATAAAGGGAGCGAGAGGATTCTGGAGAGAGTACCACTTCGAAATTCAACTTCGTGAAAAAAGTATACCAGAATGGTAAATTTTCATACATGTTAAGTCCAAATGGAATACCAATTTTTCCGCGTAGACCAGTGCCATCTCCTTTTCCACGGAGTGCACGGAGTTTTTGGTACTTGTAATGATAGAGATTGGGAGTATGGCTTTTTTCTTTCCCCAAAGGGCGTTGGCATCGGTTTCCAGAGATATATCGCCGATTTCCTTCGAAGGTATTGACAGTTAAGGCACAATGGTTGGTACACAGGCCACAGGTAATTGGTTTGGCAGTGTGAATAAAAGAGAAAAGTTCTTTCTGTGAAAGAAGAGATGACCGAGAAAGACCGAGGGACTTAGCCGCGAGGGCTGCACCAAAAGCACCCATTAAACCGGAAATAGTGGGACGAGTCACATTTCGTCCAATTTCCAATTCAAAACTACGTAGCACAGCATCGTTTAAAAAAGTTCCTCCTTGCACTACGATGTGTTTTCCCAAATCATCAGCAGAGGTGGCCCGGATGACCTTGTAAATTGCATTTTTTACAATAGAAATGGAAAGCCCTGCAGAGATGTCAGCAACAGAAGCGCCCTCTTTTTGGGCCTGTTTCACAGACGAATTCATAAATACTGTACAACGGGAACCTAAATTAACTGGATGTTTCACGAAAAGGCCAAGTTTAGAAAAATCAGCAATCGAATATCCCAATGCTTTTGCAAAGGTTTCGATAAAGGAACCGCAACCAGAGGAACAAGCTTCATTGAGTAAGATGGAATCTACTGCACCATCGCGGATTTTAAAGCACTTCATGTCTTGCCCGCCAATATCGATAATGAAGTCAACGTCTGGTGTAAAATGGTGAGCTGCATTAAAATGTGCCACTGTTTCTACAAGACCGGCATCACAGCGAAAAGCGTTACGAATGAGATCTTCTCCATATCCCGTAACGGCGCTGCCGCAAATCGTGATTCTTTGACCGCACAGTTCGTATAACTTTACTAGCTGGTCGTGGACAATTGAAACGGGATTACCTTGACTAGAGTTGTAATATTGATATAAAATGCCGCCTTCTGGTGTAATCAAAACCATTTTTGTGGTGGTACTCCCTGCATCAATTCCTAAATATGCTGGTCCTTTATATGTTTTGATGTCTACTTCTGGTGGATGCATGGCATTGTGCCGCTTCAAAAAAGCGTCATATTCCTCCTCTGACTGGAACAAAGGAGGAAGTGTATCCGTTGTGCCAGAAAGCGTCACAGTTTTTTGAAGTAAAGAAAATAATTCATCAAAGGAGCGTGTCGGATAATCTGTTGCACAGAGAGCTGCTCCAATAGCAGCAAAGCAGTCGCTGTTTTCGGGGAATATTGCATGTTCCTGATCCAAGTGAAGTGTTTGGACAAAGCGCTCCCGCAACCCCATCAAAAAGGTAAGAGGGCCACCTAAAAAAACAATTTTCCCTTTCAGTTCTCGTCCTTGGGTAAGACCTGCTACTGTCTGATCTACTACAGCTTGAAAAATAGATGCAGCAACATCCTCCCGACGGCCACCCTGATTTAAAATAGGCTGAATATCACTTTTAGCAAAAACACCGCAGCGGGAGGCAATGGGATATATTTTTTCGTGTTGGAGAGAAAGACGATCCAATTCGCTGGCATCCACATTCATAAGGGTTGCCATCTGGTCAATGAATGCACCAGTTCCCCCTGCACAAGAACCGTTCATTCGCTCTTCCAAAGCGCCTTGGAAGAAGATGATTTTTGCATCTTCTCCACCTAATTCAATAACAGCATCGGCATCTGGGACATATAAGTTGACAGCAGCGGCAGTGGCATAGACTTCCTGCACAAAGTCCAGCCCACTCGCTTTTGCTACGCCAAGTCCTGCGGATCCAGTGATAACAAGATGGACCTCTTTGCCGGTAAGTTGATCGGAAATACCTTTTAAAATTTCGCATGTTTTTTCGCGCACTTGTGAGAAGTGCCGTTCATAAGAACGAAACAATACTTGATTCTCCTCGTTCAACACCACTACTTTGACGGTTGTGGAGCCAATATCAATCCCAATTTTTAAACTCATGGTGTCACCTTTCATCCCAATGCAGATGGGTTTTATTTTGTTTAATATCTCATTCTAATACAAATAAAGATATTTTTCAAGTTCTTTTCTATGCGGGATTTCGTTTACAAAAGATGTAAAATTTTCAAATATTTCACAGGATTCGTGTGAAAATTGGATAAAATTCATAGTCTGTTAATTGACATAGTCGGAATATGTATTATATACTTAAAACTGGTTGATGGAGGAGGTACGTTATGGGAGAACAAAACGGAAAGAAGAGTAGCGTGAAATCAACAGGGATTATTCGAAAAGTGGACGAGCTGGGCAGAATTGTTTTGCCGATTGAATTGCGGCGTACGTTAGACATCGCAGAAAAAGATGCTTTGGAGATTTATGTGGATGGTTCCTCTATTATTTTGCGGAAATACCAACCCTCCTGCATTTTTTGTGATGACGTAAAAGCTGTAATCAATTACAAAGGGAAAAATATTTGTGCCGCTTGTTTGCGGGATCTGAAAAACCAGGAAATCGAATGAGTGCGAAAGTCATGTAGAAAAGCAGAGCGTTTTTTCAATAAAACGCTCTGCTTTTCTGCATAGGGGAATGGTTGAATCAATGGGATGGTTATGTATTCATCTGGCGGCGACGAGATAAATTAATCGTGCCATCCTGCATGTGGTTAATCCACTCTAAGGATTTTCCGGTTCCGTAGGCAACACAGGAAATGGCATCATCTGCCACATGAGTTGCAATTCCCGTGCGGGATTCAATAAGCTTGTCAAATCCCCAAATCAAACTGCCGCCACCTGTCATGATGATACCGTTAGTGGAGATATCAGCAACCAGTTCGGGAGGTGTACGTTCCAACACGCTGTGGATAGTCTCTAAAATGCGTTCGGAAACTTCCTCTAATGCTTCCATCATTTCAGTAGAAGTAACTTGAAATAAACGAGGTAGTCCGGTCATGAGACATCTACCTTTTACTTCCATCGTTTGCTCCTCTGCCCGTGGGAACACACATCCCAATTTAACCTTCAACTCCTCTGCCGTTCGCTCGCCAATAAGGACATTATGTTTGCGTCGAATATATTTTACAATTGCTTCATCAAACTGATCCCCCGCAATTTTGATGGAACTTGCCTCCACAATTCCTGAGAGAGAAATAACTGCAATATCCGTTGTGCCACCGCCGATATCTACCACCATGTGACCATCTGGTTTCGAAATATCAATTCCTGCACCGATAGCGGCAGCCACAGGTTCTTCAATCAAATACACACGACGGGCACCTGCTTGGATTCCGGCGTCGATTACTGCTCGTTCTTCTACTTCAGTGATGCCCGATGGAACACAAATGACCACCCGTGGCTTAAATATGCGGAAAGAAACTGATTTTCGGATAAATTCCTTTAACATCCGTTCTGTCATGTCATAATCAGAAATAACACCTTCTCGTAAGGGGCGGATAGCGACAATGTTACCGGGAGTTCGCCCCAACATTTTTTGCGCGTCGGCCCCGACTTTCAACAATTTTCCACTGTTTTTATCGATGGCGACAACAGAGGGCTCCTGCAATACAATTCCTTTTCCTTTTACATAGACTAATATGGACGCAGTACCTAAGTCAATTCCAATATCTCTTCCCCATTTGAACATTAATTGCACCTCAACATACTTTCTATAATGATCTGCTCCCGCCAGGCAAGAGGATTCTTCTGTTCCACTATCATAAAACCCGGACTTTTTAAAGTCAAGGGAAAAAGAGAGGATTCTGTCGGAAACAGATAAACAATAAAACAGATGCATGGCATCTGTTTTATTGTGTGATATTTTCTGCTTTTCTTCTATTGCAATAGCAATCAGGATTTTATAAAAGTCAGTCTCTCTTTCTATTGATTGGGTGTTGCTCGTGCCAAAGTAACACAAACTACATCCAAAGCACCTGCAAATCGTAATTGCTTTGCACATTCTGATAATGTTGCGCCGGTAGTAATAATATCGTCAATCAATAAAATGCGTTTATCGATGATAAGTTCTGGTGCTGTAATGATATAGGCATCTTTTACGTTGTCCAGCCTAGCTGCTGAACCTTCCAGGGAAGATTGCGCAGGCCGGTCTTCTACCTTTTGTAGTGTTTCTACTGCTACATCTGACAGCTCTAAAGCAACTGCCATAGCCAACAACATAGCCTGATCGTATCCACGTTGTCTTTTTCGCTTGGAACTTAGTGGGACCCATGTAATGAGGTCGTATGTGTGAGGGAGATGGCGTTGTACACATTCTGCCATTAATTTTCCATATGGTGTAGCATAATTGGCACGACCGGAAAATTTAAAACGATGGAAAGAGTCTTTGACCTCGTCTTGATAATAGAGAGGGGAGACACATTTTGAAAATTGTTCTCCTGTTTGCATTGCAGTTTCTGGTGTTGTGTAAGGTAATTCTTTTTGACAAGTGGCGCAAATAGAGCGTTCTTTCCCTTTTAACAATTTGTGACAGAATACACATCGAGGTGGAAATAATAAGTCAAGAATCCCGCTGATCAATTTTGCTGCCATCGTAAATGCCTCCTCTCAACTATAAAGACGAATGGATTGTTTTTTGAGAAATACGCCAACGCAATCCGCTATATCGTTTTTGCTGTCGATAGTTTTCCACCATGTGTGAGATAATAGCATCATCTCCAACCATGATGAATAATTCCTTAGCTCTAGTGATTGCAGTATATAAAATATTGCGGGAGAGAAGCAGGGGGGCGCCTTGAGATACCGCTAGAATCACGGCACGATATTCGCTTCCTTGGGATTTGTGAACGGTTATGGCATATGCTGGCTCCAGCTCTCCTAATAAGTCTGCTGTATATTCCACAAGTTTTTCATCAAAATCAACGATAATAACATCTTCCTCTGGAATAATGGTTACAATATGACCCACATCCCCGTTAAAGATTCCTGTGCCTGCCTGATTTCCGTCTTTTGAAGTCCAGAGAAGATCATAATTGTTGCGAATTTGCATTACACGGTCGCCTTCCCGGAAGATATACTTTCCCCATTTACGCTCCTTTTTTTTTCGATCTCTGGGGTTGATGGTGGATTGGAGGCATTGATTTAAAAATTCTGTACCAGTGACATATCTCCGAGTAGGGGATAGCACTTGAATTTGGTGAGCAGGAATCCCCATATTCTGTGGCAATCTGGTCTGGCATAGCTGTGCAATTGTCTCTGCAACTCGATCCGGGTCTCTGCGACGAAGAAAGAAAAAATCTTGGCTTTGATTGGTCAAGTCCGGCATCTCACCTCTGTTAACTGCATGGGCATTGCGCACAATGGCACTTTTTAGCGACTGCCGAAAGATTTCTGTCAATTGCACTTCCGGCACGGTGTGACTGCGCCTCAAATCAGATAAAACATTCCCTGGACCAACAGAAGGAAGCTGATCAGGATCTCCTACTAAGATGAGACGACTATCAAAAGGCATAGCTCGCAATAGAGATTGAAACAGAAGAAGATCCACCATGGAGGTTTCGTCGATGATAACGACATCAGCGGAAAGAAGCTCCTTCTCATTCTTAACAAATTCGGTTTGGCGGGTATGAGTTCCCAATTTTGCCTCTAAAAGACGGTGAATGGTAACAGCTTCTCTTTGACAAACGTCGCCTAGCCGTTTGGCAGCACGTCCTGTAGGAGCAGCTAGCACGGTTTTCAGCTGAAGTGCATCGAACAATGCCAAAACACCACGAATGGTTGTCGTTTTGCCAGTACCTGGTCCACCTGTAAGCAACATGATTCTGGATGATACTGCTGTTGCTATGGCAAGTTGTTGTTCTGGAGCATAAATAATGCCTTGTACATGTTGTGCATCAAGTAAAAGTGATTCGAGCTGTGGTGGAGTGGGCAGAGGAAGTTGTGACATTTGATAAATACGTTCTGTTACATAAAATTCTGCGGCGTATAGTTCAGAAAGATAGCAGGCCTCTACGTGTGCTATGGGCTCACATACCACTTCTCCACGCTCAATTAAAGTATCCAAGCCTTCCTCTGCCGTATCACGGTCAATTCCAATGAGAGAAACAGTAGCCTCGATTAGCTTTTGACGGGGGAGAAAGGTATGGCCATTTTCCGCATTATAGGAGAGCTCGAATAGGAGACTGGCTTCCACACGCGTAGGAGCATCTGCTTCCACCCCCAGTTGAATAGCAAGTGTATCAACTGTAGAAAAGTCCACTTGAAATTCTTCATCGGATAAAAGATAGGGATTTTCTTTTAATGAGTTGAGGGCTAAATCGCCATATCGTCGGTAAAGTTGCATAGCTAAGGAGAGTGGAAGGTCATATTCAGCTAAAAAATCTAAAAGTCGACGAATCCCTGCTTGGGAAAGAAAAGCATGGGAGATATCCTGTGCTCGTTTTGCCGTGATGCCTTTAATTTGTGTTAATCGTTCCGGTGCCTCTTCGATGATATTCAACGTTTCAGCCCCAAACGCACCAACCATTCGTTTGGCTGTCGCTACACCCACTCCTTTAATAACCCCAGAGGATAAATAGGCTAAGATGGCAGCCTCCTCCGATGGAAGTGTACGTTCCGTATAATCTGCGTAAAGTTGAGTTCCATATGTAGGGTGGTTGACCCAATGCCCCCGAACCAAAAGCTGTTCCCCGGGGACAATGGTAGGCATGCAGCCAACAACGACATGTTCGGTTTCTTGTGTGCCTAAAAGTAGTACTGTATATCCGTTGTCTGCATTTTGAAAGATTAGGGTGCGGACAGTACCCGAAAGTTCAACTTGTTCTATGTGTTGTTCGGCCATTGCCGCACCTCCATGGATTTGTTTTTATGATCTGTGCAATTGCTGTTGGGGTGGTAAAATATTTGACAGTCCTTCCTTTGTGCAGCATTGCATTTCAGGTAGATGCCGCATGAGAGTTGCTACGGCCTGTTGCCCTTGGGGATTAAGGCCGTTGTCGACTACTATAATCTGAGGAGAAAGAAAACTATAATTGCGATGCAGATGTGTTAAAAAAGGCTGAAGCTGCATACCATCTCCTTGAGCATACAATAGGACATAAGTAGAAACGGATTCCGCCCTATGTATCCAACGGATTCGTCCGTGACAGATTATGAAGCAAACAAAAGCAATTCCCACAGCGGCAAAGAAGGCCAAAATGCCATCTAAAATAAGATCCATTTTTATTCCACCTCCTATGTTCATTGTATGGGAAATGGAACGAAGAGTGAGACTCAGCTCAAAAAGAAAGAGAAACCATATGTAATCACAGTTACAACGACACCAGCAATCAGAACTCCAAGGGTAATAGCAGGCATGGCATATTTTACTCGGAGATCTAAGAAGGCTGCTACCAGAGCACCAGTCCATGCACCTGTCCCAGGGAGAGGAATTGCAACCAAAATGCAAAGACCTATCATTTGATATTTTTGAACAATTTTCCCTTTTTCATTTGCTCTGGTCTCCAAACGGCTAACCAATCGATCCAATCGTCTGCTGCGTTTCCGTAGCCACAGTAGAATACGTCTGGTAAAGAGGATCAGAAAAGGAACAGGAATTAGATTTCCAATGATACTGGCAATCAGGGCGGGGATATGCCCCAGTCCCTGAGCCACACCAAAAGGGATGCCGCCGCGAAGTTCAACAACTGGCAGCATCGAGACCAGCATAGTTAGTAAAAATTCTCCCAAAGGAGTATAAGTGAACCAAGTATACAGTTTACAACACTTCCTTTACAAGTTGATACTTATTATCTAGACAAGAGGCGTACCCAAACACTACTTTAAATGTTGTTTCAAGTATTTTCCGGTGTAGGAGTATTCCGATTGGGCAACCTCTTCTGGTGTACCGGTACATACAACATGCCCTCCTTCATTGCCCCCTTCCGGTCCCAAATCAATAATATAGTCAGCAGTTTTAATAACGTCTAAATTGTGTTCGATCACCAAAACGGTATTTCCCACTTCTACCAAGCGTTCCAGTACGTTTACGAGCATTTGGACGTCTGCTGTGTGTAGCCCCGTGGTGGGCTCATCCAAAATATAAATGGTGCCGCCTGTGGAACGTTTGCTCAGTTCTGTAGCTAATTTGACCCTTTGCGCTTCCCCTCCAGAAAGAGTGGTAGATGGTTGGCCCAATTTAATGTAACCTAGGCCTACGTCTTGCAAAGTTTCCAATTTTCGATGCAGCTTAGGTAAATTGCTGAAAAATTCTATTGCTTCATCCACGGTCATCTCTAATACTTCATGGATATTTTTTCCTTTATAGCGTACCTCCAATGTTTCGCGGTTGTATCGTTTTCCTTTACAGACTTCGCACGGGACGTAAATATCCGGCAAAAAATGCATTTCAATCTTTAGCAGCCCGTCGCCAGCACAGGCTTCACATCGGCCTCCACGCACATTAAAGGAGAACCGGCTCGGACTGTACCCGCGGCTCTTAGCGTCTTGGGTAGAGGCAAATAATTCACGGATGTCTCCAAAAAGCCCGGTATAAGTGGCAGGATTGGAACGAGGTGTACGACCAATAGGAGACTGATCGATATTGATGATTTTATCGAGAAATTCTTCGCCTTCAATCGTATCGTGCTTACCTGCTCGTGTTTTAGCGTGATTTAAGTCAGCAGCCAACTTTTTATATATGATCTCATTGACGAGACTTGATTTTCCAGAACCAGAAACGCCAGTCACACATGTCATAGTACCAAGAGGAATAGAAACATCGATATGGTGAAGGTTGTTTTCTGATGCACCACGAATGATGAGATGATGCCCGTTTCCAGGACGACGTTGGGTAGGAACTGGGATTTTTTTTGCCCCAGAAAGATATGCCCCTGTAATGGAAGCAGGGTTTTTCATAATGTCATCCACAGTTCCGGCAGCTACTACTTCACCACCGTGGATACCAGCACCAGGACCTATGTCTAGAATATAATCAGCTGCACGCATAGTATCTTCATCATGCTCTACTACAAGGAGAGTATTTCCCAAGTCGCGTAACTGTTTTAATGTAGCCAAGAGCATATCATTATCCCGTTGATGAAGGCCGATGGATGGCTCATCCAAAATATAGAGCACTCCCATCAAAGAAGAGCCAATTTGTGTGGCAAGGCGAATCCGTTGGCTTTCTCCGCCGGATAGAGTTCCTGCTTGGCGGCTGAGTGTGAGATATTGTAAACCGACAGACTTTAAAAATCCAAGTCGCTCCCGGATTTCTTTCAGTATTTGATTGGCGATCATGGCTTCTTGTCCAGAAAGAGTCAGATGATCCAAAAAATCCAATGCTTCTAAAATCGAGAAATGGGTAAAAGCATCGATATTGATACCTCCTACTGTAACCGCTAAAGATTCTGGCTTTAAGCGTTTGCCGCCGCAATCTGGACAGGGATGCGCAGACATACATTGCTCTAGTTCTGCCCGCATTGCACTACTTTGGGTTTCCCGGTATCGCCGCTCTAAATTATTGATAATCCCTTCAAAAGGCTGATATAAAACACCTTTTCCTCTGACTTGGTCGTAATGCAGTGTCAACTTTTCGCTTCCAGTGCCATATAAAATAGCAGAGAGAGCTTTTTTCGGTAAGTCCTTAATTGGTGTATTCAATTGAAAATGATACTTTTTAGCCAGGGCATCAAAGTACATGCGGGAAATACCGTCGCTTTTGATGTTGTTCCATCCACTGGCGGTGATACCACCTTCCAAAATAGATAAATTGCGATTAGGTAAGATAAGGTCAACATCAATTTTCAGTTGAGAGCCGAGTCCAGCGCAAGTAGGGCAAGCTCCGTATGGGTTGTTGAAAGAAAACATGCGAGGGGTCATTTCTTCTAGTGAAATGCCACAGTCTTCACAAGCATAGTTTTGAGAAAAGAGAATATCCCGATTTTCTTCTACAATATGGATGGTAACAAGACCACCAGATAAGGATGTTGATGTTTCAATAGAGTCTGTTAGGCGACGTCCCAGATCTGGACGGATAACGAGACGGTCTACCACAATATCAATATCATGCTTTTTGTTTTTTTCCAATTTTAAGTCTTCTGTTAATTCGTAAGAGATACCATCGATTCGACAACGTACGTAACCACTTTTCCGGGCATCTTCAAATACTTTAACGTGTTCACCCTTTCGTGCCCGTACCACAGGGGCCAGAACCAAGATCTTCGTTCCCTCTGCTAACTGCATGATTTGATCTGTGATCTGGTCAACGGTTTGTTTGCGAATTTCTTTTCCACAGACAGGACAATGAGGAATACCAATTCGCGCCCAAAGTAAACGTAAATAATCATAGATTTCCGTAACGGTTCCTACTGTGGAACGCGGATTTTTAGAAGTGGTTTTTTGATCGATAGAAATGGCAGGGGAAAGTCCTTCAATATAATCTACGTCGGGTTTTTCCATCTGTCCCAGAAACTGACGGGCATAAGAGGATAGAGATTCAACATAGCGTCTTTGCCCTTCCGCGTAAATAGTGTCGAATGCCAAAGAAGATTTTCCGCTTCCTGATAGCCCTGTTAAAACAACAAAACGGTCCCGCGGAATTTCCACATCGATGTTTTTTAAATTATTGACTCTAGCGCCTTTGACAAGAATGCTTTCTCGCATAATGTAATTCCCTACTTTTCTTCTGCTCTTAATGCAATGATTTTATCCCGTAAAACTGCAGCATATTCAAACTCTAGCATTTGGGATGCTTTTTTCATCTCTTTTTCCAACTTTGCGATGGCAAGGGCACGTTCCTTCTTTGTCATGGGAATACCAGATCTGGTAGATGGCAAATCATCTGCTGCTTTGGAAATTTCGATAAGGTTCCGCACACTCTTTAGAATCGTCTTTGGTTGGATATGATGGACTTCATTATATTTTTGTTGTATTTCACGTCGACGTTCCGTTTCGTCAATTGCTGCCCGCATGGAGCGGGTGATAGTGTCGGCATATAAAATAACCATGCCATCCGCATTTCGAGCAGCTCTGCCTATGGTTTGGATGAGAGACGTTTCGCTACGCAAGAAGCCTTCTTTATCGGCGTCTAAAATAGCTACGAGAGAAACTTCAGGAAGATCTAAGCCTTCTCGCAACAGGTTGATGCCCACTAGAACATCAAATTGTCCCAAACGCAAGTCTCGTATGATTTCCATTCGTTCCATAGCATCGATATCGTGATGCATATATCGTACTTTGATATTCGCATTTTGAAGATATGTGGTAAGATCCTCTGCCATTTTTTTCGTCAATGTGGTAATGAGAACACGTTCTTTACGTTCTGTGCGGAGATGGATTTCGCCAATAAGGTCATCGATTTGTCCTTTAACTGGCCGGACCTCTACGATAGGATCTAACAATCCGGTTGGGCGAATGACTTGTTCTACGATTTGCCCTGCACGGCTCTTTTCATATTCTCCTGGTGTGGCAGAAACGTAAATGGCTTGACCAATTTTTTCGTTGAACTCATCAAAATTCAATGGCCGGTTGTCAAAAGCACATGGTAACCGGAAGCCATATTGCACTAAATTTTCTTTTCTTGCCCGATCTCCTGCATACATGGCGCGTACTTGAGGAAGTGTTACATGAGATTCATCTACAAAAAGGACGAAGTCCTTAGGAAAGTAATCTAAAAGTGTCATGGGAGGTGATCCTACGGGGCGACCAGAAATGACACGAGAATAATTTTCGATACCAGTACAATAACCTAACTCTCTCATCATTTCAATATCATATAATGTGCGTTGACGAATGCGCTGAGCCTCTAAGAACTGGTCATTTGCCTCAAATTTAGCAACCTGGAGTTCCAATTCCTTTTCAATTTCTTGAATGGCAGCTTCCATTTTTTCTTTGGTGGTAACATAATGAGAAGCAGGGTAGATAGCAACATGAGAAACACGGCGTATGGGTGTACCAGTCACTACATGAATTTCACTAATGCGATCAATTTCATCACCAAAAAACTCTACACGAATAGCATGATCTTTCGCATAGGCTGGAAAAATTTCCACAGTATCTCCTCGCACACGAAACATGTTTCGTTCGAAAGCCACATCATTTCGTTCATACCGAATTTCCACTAATTTGTTTAAAAGGTCATCCCGCTTTTTTTCCATCCCTTCTCGGAGGGAAATAACCAAGTTGGCATAATCAATAGGATCGCCTAGCCCATAAATGCAAGAAACAGAAGCTACAACGATCACGTCTTTTCGCTCGAAAAGCGCTGTCGTTGCAGAATGGCGAAGACGTTCAATTTCATCATTAATGGAGGCATCTTTTTCGATGAATGTATCGCTGTTTGGAATATAAGCTTCCGGTTGATAGTAATCATAATAGGACACGAAATATTCTACCGCATTATTGGGAAAAAACTCACGAAATTCTGCACATAGCTGAGCGGCCAATGTTTTATTATGAGCCAGGACAAGGGCAGGGCGCTGTACCTGTTCAATCACTTTAGCCATTGTAAAAGTCTTGCCAGAGCCTGTGACACCGAGAAGGATCTGTTCTTGCAATCCGTTTTGAAGACCTCTTGAAAGTGCCTCAATGGCTTCCGGCTGATCGCCGGAAGGCTGATATTCGCTAATGACTTGAAAATCTGGCATATCGTTCCTCCTGAAGTGACAACAAACAATAGAGACGAGCTATCCCATTAGCATCCCTGTTTCCAACATAGAGACAAAATCATCATCTGCTACAACTAGGTGATCGGCAAGTTCAATTCCAACCACTTCAAGTGCCCTTTGAATCTTCACTGTAACTTGAAAATCCTCTTTGGAAGGGATGGCAATACCGCTGGGGTGATTATGGGCTAGGATGACACTGGTTGAATTGTGAACCAAAGCAGTCTCTACAATTTTACGAACGCTAATATGAGCAGAATTTACATTGCCATGAAATAGTAGTTGGCAGTTCAACACTTTGCGTTTAGCATCTAAACAAACAAGATATACGACTTCCTCGCGTTGTGCATAAAAATAGGGGATCAAGTACTCACCGGCTTTATGGACTGAGTCCAAAACAGTATCAAATGATGTTCGGGACATCATGTACCGACGAGCAATTTGCGGAATCAATTTTAATAAAATGGCGACATTTTCTCCCACACCAGATATCTTTTGCAATTCTTCTGCCGGTGCATCAAAAACGGCAGCTAGAGAACCGAAATGGTTGAGTAATGCATGTGCCAAAGGATTCACATCGCGCTGAGGAACACCGTAAAATAAAAGAAGTTCCAATACATTATGGTCGTCAAACCCATCCAGACCGTGCTTTAAAAAGCGTTGTTTCATCCGGCTGCGATGCCCTTTGTGAATATTCTTCTCTGCTTTTTTGTCTTTATTTGGCAGAAGTGCCTTACTCTCCATATTCTTTCAAATACCGTTCCATTTTTTCTCGCGCTGTGTCATCTAGGTAAATGGTTCCATCAATGGGGCGATTATGTAGGTAATCAATGATTTCCCGGACAGTAACAATAGGGTAAACAGGAATCCCATATTCTTCTTGTAATTCTTTCAGCGCCGATCGTGGGCCGCTTCCACGTTCCATTCGATCAACAGAGACATAAAGGGCAGCAAATGTTACGGGAACAATGGACTGAAATAGGGAGATAGTTTCTCGTACAGCTGTCCCCGCGGTGACAACGTCCTCTACAATAGCGAGCCGATCGCCAGCTTTTGGCTGGTATCCAACAAGGCCGCCACCTTCGCCATGATCCTTTTTTTCTTTTCGATTAAAACAATAGAGAACGTCTTTCCCGGTTGTTTGATAGAGAGAAGCAGCTGCGGAGACAGCCAAAGGAATCCCCTTATAGGCAGGCCCAAACAGAGTGTCAAAAGACACACGACTTTCTTTGATGCAAGCAGCATAATAGGCGCCAAGTGCGGCGATTTGTGCGCCACTTTTATAATTTCCTGTATTAATAAAATAAGGTGTATTTCGCCCGCTTTTTGTTACAAAGTCGCCAAATAACAATACGCCAGAGCGGACCATTAAATCAATAAAGTCTTTTTTATATTGCAGCATAGTACCCATTTCAAAATCCCCCCTGTATATTCATTTTATTATACCATTAAAACAAAAATGGTACAAGCGTAAATGAAAACCAGAAAGAAACGCACAGATCAGAATATTGCTGATCTGTGCGTTTCATAAATAAGTTCTATTCTTGGTTGCTCATTAACAAATGCATAATTGCTTTTTGGACATGAAGCCTGTTTTCTGCTTCTTCAAAGATTTCATCAGCGTGTTCTTCGAAGACTTTGGCAGTTATTTCCTCGCCTCTGTGAGCTGGCAAACAATGTTGTACCATAGCGCCTGGGTGAGCCAAAGCCATAATATCATCATTGATCTGATATCCTTGAAAGGCAATGCGCCGGACCTCGACATCCTGTTCCATCCCCATACTGGCCCAGACGTCGGTAAACAACACGTCTGCATCAGCAGCAGCTACTTTAGGGTCGCTTGTGAGCTGGAATTGATTGGTTCCTTTTGCAAATGAAAGAACAGTGGGGTCAGGAAGGTAGCCTTCCGGGCAGGCAACGGAAACTTGCATGCCGCATTTAATGCCACCAACAATCAACGAATTTGCCATATTATTGCCATCGCCAATATAGCATAATTTGAGCCCTTCCAATCGTGTCATTTTTTCTCTTACTGTCATCAGGTCAGCCAAAACCTGACAAGGATGACAAAAATCACTCAGCCCATTGATAACAGGAATGGTCGAGAAACGAGCCAACTCTTCCACTTCCTCTTGGGCGTAGGTGCGGATCATAATGCCATTGCAATAACGGGAAAGAACTCGGGCAGTATCTTCAATTGGTTCTCCGCGGCCCAATTGGGACTCTTTGCTGCTGAGAAACAATGCATGGCCACCCAATTGATACATCCCTACTTCAAAAGACGTTCTGGTTCGAGTAGAACTTTTTTCAAAAATCATTGCCAAAGATTTTCCCTGCAACGTATTGTGGGGGATATGGTGTTTCAAATTATATTTCATTTGATCAGCCACGTCTAAAATTTCTGTGACTTCTTCTGTTGTAAGATCCAGCAATTTGAGTAAATTCGTTTGGGTCATGAGTATCAGCCCTCCAAAGTTAAAAGTACTTGATGCATAATAGCAAGTCCTTCATCCATTTCTTGTTTTGTGATGGTAAGTGGTGGTAGAAGCCGAAGTGCATCTTGGCCGGCGGTCAAACAGAGCAAACCATTTTGAATCATAAGGGCGGCCAGTTCACGATTGCTCTTTTCTTTTACCGGAATGCCGATCATCATACCAAGTCCTCTGGGAGCGCCCAAGAACGGACTGTGCATTTGCTCAATCTGCTCCCGCAAATAAGTGCCTTTTTCCCTTACAGCCGCAAGAGCAGAGTCATCCAAAGTATCCAGAACAGCCAAGGCAGCAGAAGCACAAATGGGATTCCCGCCAAAAGTGGTGGCGTGGGTCCCTGGGCCGAGCACGTTTTTGCACCGTTCGTTGACCAGAAAACCGCCGAATGGCAAGCCGCCGGCAATTCCTTTGGCAAAGCTTACCGCATCCGGATGGATACCATATTGCTGGAATGCAAAAAGAGAACCTGTACGCCCGACACCTGTTTGGACTTCATCCACAAGTAACAGCCAGTCCCGCTCAGAACAAAGAGTTGCAAGAGAGTGCACAAACGTTTGATCCATAGGAAGAACACCGCCTTCTCCTTGCACCAACTCTAATAACACAGCACAAACATCGTGGCCTGCAACAGAAGCAATGCCTTCAATATCGTTGGTAGAAGTTGTGCGGAATCCGTCTGTAAAGGGAAAGAAATAGTTGTGGAATACGTCTTGGCCGGTAGCCGCAAGAGTGGTGATGGTTCTACCATGGAAAGATTGTTTGAGTGTTAAGATCGTTCCACGTCCCTTTCCATACTTATCGAAGCTGTATTTTCTTGCCAGTTTTATGACGCCTTCATTGGATTCTGCACCAGAATTGGCAAAAAAGACAGATGCCATGCCGCTCCGACGGCAGAGTGTTTCAGCAAGCTTGATGTATGGCTCGCTGTAGAAAAGATTGGAGATGTGCCCCAGTTTCATAGCCTGTGTCGTAATGGCCTCTACCCATTTGGTATTGCCGTATCCGATTGAATTGACACCAATACCACTGGTAAAATCAATGTACTTTCTACCCTCTACATCATAGAGAGTTGCTCCTTTGCCATGATCAATAGCCACTGGGAATCTGGCATATGTCTGTAAGACATTTTGTTGATCTGCTTGCTGCAGTGCTTCAAATGTCATCATAAATTTCCTCCCCCTGTTACAAAATCATTGTTCCTATACCTTCGTCAGAAAGCATTTCAATTAAAATGGAATGCGGCTGGCGCCCATCTAAAATGTGAGTGCGAGATACACCGGACCGAACAGCCTCTACACAGCAATCCACTTTTGGAATCATGCCGCCAGAAATGATGCCATCCTTAATTAAACCTGGCACGGTAGAAACCGGGACCACGCGCAAAAGGGTGGAATCGTCTTTTGGATTTTTCAAGAGACCTTTTACATCGGTGAGCAGAATCAATTTTTCCGCGTTCAAAGCAATAGCCAATTTGGAGGCGGCTGTATCTGCATTGATATTATATGATGTATTAGCATCTTCTCCTAAAGCAACAGTGGAAATGACAGGAATATACCCTTTTTCCAATGCGTCAATAACTACAGTAGGATCAATGCTGGAGATACTCCCAACAAGTCCGTGCACATCGTCTAGGCGGGTTGCACAAAGCATGCCACCATCCAGACCACAAAGTCCCAGCGCTCTCCCTCCCATTCGGTTTAAAGTGGAAACGAGATCTTTATTGACTTTACCGCAAAGTACCATTTGTACAATATCCATTGTTTCTTGATCCGTATACCGAAGACCGTCGATAAATTGAGATTTTTTCCCTATGCGGTTAAGCATATCATTGATTTCCGGGCCGCCTCCATGTACCACAACAACCCGGATACCAACCAGTGAAAGTAGAACAATATCACTGATGACAGCTTGGCGCAATGCATCACTCACCATTGCGTTCCCACCGTATTTGATGACAACCGTTTTCCCACTGTATTTTTGAATATAAGGAAGAGCTTCCGCTAAAACGGTTGCCCGATCCACTGTAGAGTATGACATGACAGTTCCTCCTGTGTTTTTTCCAGCATAGTGAACGAAAGAGCTCAATAATCGATGCATTTAAGTGCGATAATCACCATTGATCTTGACATAATCATATGTGAGATCACAACCCCAGGCGGTGGCAGTGTCGTCGCCCTCGTGAAGATTGATGTCAATGACAACTTCATTTTGAGATAAAATACTTTTGGCAATTTCTTCATCGAAAGCAAGGCCTTCTCCACCATGACAAACGGTAATAGATCCAATGACAGATTGAAATTGGATATCCACATGTTCGGGACGGAAAGGGGCTTTGGAATATCCCATCGCACAAAGAACTCGGCCCCAATTGGCATCTGCCCCAAACATTGCGGTTTTGACCAAGGGGGAAGTGATAACTGCCATAGCCATCCTTTCTGCGCTTTCTTCGCTTCTGGCGTTGCGTACAGTACAGGTGATCAGACGAGAAGCACCTTCTCCGTCCGCTGCAATGGATTTAGCAAAAAATTCGCACAGATAGAGCAGCGCGGAATAGAACACTTTATAGTTATCGTCTTTCCATTCAATTAATGGATTTTCTGCCTTACCATTGGCAAGAACAATGCACATATCATTGGTAGAGGTATCTCCATCCACAACAACCCGATTAAATGTACGGGCGGTTACCTCAGACAGAGCTTCTTGAAGCAATTCGCTGGTGATAGAAGCATCTGTTGTGATGAAGCACAACATGGTGCCCATATTAGGATGAATCATACCGGAGCCTTTGGCAATGCCACCTAAAGTAACGGTTTTTCCGCCAATTTGGACCTGAACAGCGCACTCTTTTTCTGTAGTATCGGTTGTCATAATGGCATGAGCGGCATCATTGGATCCGTCTTTTGATAAAACAGATGCAGCTTCTGGAATACCTTTCTCCAAAGCTTTGATATTAAGTGTTTGTCCAATTACCCCGGTGGAGGCGACTATAATATCGCTGGGAGCCACGCCTAAAGCTGCGCCAGTTACTTCACACATGGTTTGTGCATTTTCGTGACCCATAGGGGCACAGGCGTTGGCGTTTCCGCTATTACAGACAATAGCCCGAGCGGTTCCGTTTTCCAGGTGTTCCATAGTGACATAAATAGGGGCTGCCTTTACTCGGTTTCTGGTATAGACACCAGCAGCTGTGCAATCCTGTTCAGAAACGATCAGTGCCAAATCTTTTTTTGTGTGATTTTTATTCTTAACCCCACAATGAATGCCTGAAGCGGTAAATCCTTTTGCAGCGGTAACGCCGCCGGAAATCTGTTTCATAATAGTTCATTCATCCTTTCGTTGGATGCGTCATCGAGCAAGCCGGCAGTTTCTGAAAACCCCAACATGAGATTCATATTTTGAACGGCTGCACCGGATGCGCCTTTTCCCAGATTATCAAATAAAGCGGTCACGATGATTTGTGTTTCATTGCCGCAAACCAAAAGTTCTAAAGAGTCGGTGCCTGCCTTATCATTCGACGGGATAGTACCATCTTTCAAAAAACCCTCGCCTTGAAAGGGGGCTACATGCACCAGTGGCTGATCTGCATAGTAGGAAGCAAACATATTCCAAACCTTTTTAGCAGAAGGAGTTCCACGAAGCATATCGGAGGAAAGAAGGATGGTAGTAGCCATACCTTTGTAATAGTCCGATACGATAGGGCAAAATACCGGCGCCCGGTTGAGTTCTGCTATCTTAGTCATTTCAGGAAGATGTTTATGCTGCAATGTGAGAGCATAAATACGCGGGCTATCCAATGCGGTACTGCGATTTGGATCTTCATATGCAGTGATCATTTTTTTGCCGCCACCGCTATATCCTGTAAGAGAAAAACAGGTAAGTTGCGTATCAGGAGAGAGTAAGCCAGAGGCCACAAGAGGATACGCACTCGAGATAAACCCAGTTGCATGACAACCAGGATTGGCTACCCGTTTTGCTGTTCGAATGTTGTCCCTTTGTGTAGGTTTTAGCTCAGGGAAGCCATAGGTCCATCCGGGAGCAGTACGGTGTGCTGTAGAAGCATCGATGACTCGTGTGTTGGGATTATCGATAAGAGAGACAGATTCCCGTGCTGCATCGTCCGGTAGGCAAAGGAAAACCAAATCGGCCTGATTAAGAAGTCTTTTCCGTTCTTGTTTATCTTTCCGTAGGGCAGGATCGATGGTCAGGAGAGTAATATCTTGTCGGTTGCCCAGCCGTTCATGGATTTGCAGGCCAGTCGTTCCTTCTTGACCGTCAATAAAAATAGTTGGCTTCACTGTTCATCGCCTTCTTTCGATAATCTCTCTTCAACAAAAGCGCGGATAGAAGCAATTTGCTTTTCTACAGCAGCTTTGGCTGGTCCTCCGTCAACATTTCTCCCGTTAACACAGGTTTTTAATTCTAATGCTTGATAGACATCCATATCGAATAAGTCAGAAACCGCACGGAAGTCCCGTAATGTAAGCGTTTCTAAGTTTTCACCCGATTTGATACACATATTGACCAAACGACCCACAATCATATAGGCATCCCGGAAGGGAAGTCCTTTTTTCACCAAATAGTCGGCGCAGTCTGTGGCGTTGATAAAGCCGGAAGAAGCGGCGTTACGCATATTTTTGGGAAGGACTGTCAATGTTTTTACCATAGCGCCAAAAACAGGGAGACATTGGGAAACTGTATCAATGGCATCAAAAATAGGTTCTTTGTCTTCTTGCATATCTTTATTGTAGGCTAACGGAAGGCCTTTCATAACTGTGAGAAGGGTAATCAAGGAACCATATACTCTCCCGGTTTTTCCACGTACCAGTTCTGCTACGTCAGGATTCTTTTTTTGCGGCATAATGGAAGAGCCGGTGGAATAGGCATCGTCCAATTCCACAAAACGAAATTCCCAAGAACACCAGAGAATAATTTCTTCTGAAAAACGAGAGAGATGCATCATCAAGATAGAAAGAGCAGAAGTGAATTCAATGGTAAAATCCCGGTCTGAAACACCGTCTAAACTATTTTCTGTAATGCGTGCAAAACCCAGCAATTGGGCTGTTCGTTGACGGTTGATTGGATAAGTGCTGGAGGCTAATGCTCCACTCCCCAAAGGAGACTCATCCATTCGTTCATAGCAGTCTTCTAGACGAGTGATATCACGTTTCAACATATTTGCATAAGCCATCATATAATGGGCAAAAGTTGTAGGCTGGGCTCTTTGTAAATGAGTATATCCTGGCATTACTGTGTCTAAATTTTCCTCTGCTTTTTCAAGAAGGATTTGTTCCAAATCTAAGATCATGTCTCGGATACGAAAAATTTCTTTTTTTAAATATAAACGAAAATCGACAGCTACTTGATCATTCCGGCTTCGGGATGTATGAAGCCGTTTTCCGGTAGAACCAATACGATCAGTCAACATGTTTTCAATATTCATGTGAATATCTTCATTTTCAAGAGAAAATTTTACTTTATTAGCTTCAATATCAGCTAAAATGGCCTGCAGGCCTTGGATAATCTTTTGTGATTCTTCAGCTGTAATGATTCCTTGCTCCCCCAGCATTGTGGCGTGAGCAATGCTACCTGCAATATCTTCTTGATACAATCTGGCATCAAAGGAAATAGAAGAATTAAAATCATTAACTGCGGTATCCGTTTCTTTCTGGAATCTTCCTGCCCAGAGTTTCATAACCTCTGCTCCTTCCGTTTTTACCTATAATGAGTATCAATCCGCCGGAAAAAATTCCGGCGGATGATTTGGATTTCATTTTTTCTTCTGTAAAAGAGCCCGTACTTTATTGGGAAGACCATATAAGTTGATGAATCCTTGAGAATCCATTTGGTCATAATCACTTTCGCCAAAAGAAGCCAGCTCCTCGCTGTAAAGAGAATTGGGAGACCAGACACCAGCGGGGATCATGTTGCCTTTATATAACTTTAATTTCACTGTGCCAGTAACAGGTTCCTGTGTTTTGTCAACAAAAGCGGAAAGAGCTTCTCGCAAAGGCGTGTACCATTGACCGTTATAGACTAATTCCGCAAAGGTGATAGCAAGACGAGCTTTGGTATGGGCGGTGTCTTTGTCTAAGGTAATGGTTTCCAATAACTCATGGGCCTTATAAAGAATGGTACCGCCTGGAGTTTCATAAACACCACGGCTCTTCATACCGACCAAGCGGTTTTCTACTAGGTCTAAAATGCCAATTCCATTTTTTCCACCCAGGTCATTCAGCGTCTCGATGATTTTGGTGCAATTCATTTTTTCGCCATTTATGGCAACGGGTGTGCCACTTTCAAAATCAATGGTTACATAGGTGGGAGAGTCTGGGGCTTTTTCCGGCGTTACTCCCATTTCTAAAATTTCATCGTATTTGGGCTCGTTGCCTGGGTCTTCCAAGTCCAGGCCTTCGTGGCTCAAATGCCACAGATTTTTATCTTTGGAATAATTGGTTTCCCGATTGATTTTCAAAGGTACATGATGTGCCTCTGCATAGGCGATTTCATCCTCTCTGCTTTTGAGCTCCCAGGTTCGCCATGGTGCAATGATTTGCATTTCTGGTGCAAACGTTTTGATAGCAAGTTCAAACCGAACCTGATCATTCCCTTTTCCTGTGCAGCCATGGGCAATCGCATCAGCGCCTTCTGCAATGGCAATTTCTGCAATCCGTTTTGCAATAATGGGTCGAGCAAAGGAAGTGCCAAGTAAATATCCCTCGTAATTGGCTCCGGCTTTCATCGTAGGAATGATGTATTCATTGACAAATTCATCTGTCAAATCCTCTACATACAATTTGGATGCACCGGTTTGAATGGCTTTCTCCTCCAGTCCATCCAGCTCTGTGCCCTGGCCAACGTCTCCAGATACGGCAATGACTTCGCAATTGTTATAGTGTTCTTTTAGCCAAGGAATGATGACTGATGTATCCAATCCGCCAGAATAGGCGAGAACCACTTTTTTAATCTCTTTCATACGTCTAGCTCCTCCATATGATTTTCAATAGATTCATTGTATCACGAGGTGAATGATTATGCAAGTAAAGAATTCTGCATGATCACCATGCTCCCTTGTGTATATTGCGCAAAAAAATGAATATATTCACGGAATATGAATAAAAAAACAAAAAAGAGTTTGTGAAGCTGCAAGGCTAATATGAATATTTAAGCAAAAAATGTGGTTTGTATCCAGTTTGCTGCCGGGATATAGAGCAGGGGAAGAAAAACAGCAGGGAGCATATTACCAACCCGAATTTTTTGATCCGAAAGCTGCAGCATATTAAACCCAATTCCCATAATAATAGCGCCGCCTACTGCGGAAAGTTCTGTGATAGATGCAGTCTGTGTAGCAAGCAGCGGTTTAATGGCAAAAGCCAATAATGTAAGGGTGCCTTGGTAAAAGAATAAAGGAATGGTAGAGAAAGCAACACCAACCCCCATAGAAGCAGCAAAAGTGATGGCGGTAACACCGTCAATGACGCCTTTAGAGATGAGTATCGTATAGTCATGATTGAGTCCAGCCTCAATACTCCCCATAATGGACATAGATCCCACGCAGAATAGGACAGAGGCAGACACAAAGCCTTCTGTAAAACGGCTGTTATTGCCCTGGCGTATCAGCTTCCGTCGTAATACATCTCCAATACTGTCCAGCCGGTCTTCAATTCGAAGAGCTTCCCCCAAAAGGGTGCCCAAAACCATACAGATGATAACACAAAGTAAATTTTGACTGGCAATGGCAGACTGAATCCCGATAACCATGACGCAAAGACCCAATGTCCTAGTAAGATTGAGAGAAAGACGGGAACTCAGTCGTCCGCGCAGCAACAGACCCAATGCGCTTCCCAGTAAGATAAAAATAGCATTTACAATGGTGGCGATCAAAATGTATTTCCCCCTGACAGAATATGAGAATATTCGATGCTTGGAAGGCCTAACTGTAAAAATAACCTCTTTTTTCATGATATAAGGCCATTAACCATATAATTTCCCAATGATATAATTGACAAAACGGACAGGGAGTATCTTTGCCAAACAGACAAAAAGTTTATATTTTTTTCCCGCCACATAAAGAGGTTTTGGAAATGGTTTTGAAAGAATACGGAGAATACAGCGGGCAATGATAAGAGGGGACATTCCGTTTGTTTCATCTCGCTCCATGGTTTGCACAGCGCGAACAATGGAGTCTCCATAAAACTCCTGACCTAAGACATTTTTTTCCCGAGCGGCAGTAAAGCCAGTTTGAGTATCTCCTGGCATGACAGCAGAAACTGCAATATGAAAAGGACGAAGCTCATTTGCAAGGGCTAAGGTTAAGTCGTTAACAGCAGCTTTGGCACAAGAGTAGAAAGCCTGAAAGGGAATGGATAGAGGGGCAGCTACCGAACTGAGATTGACAATGTGTCCCCCACCGGTCTGGCGTAAATATGGAATTGAGCATTGAATGCAATGGAGTGTACCAAAAAAAAGAATATCAAAGAGACGTTTCACATCTGAAGGATCTGTGAACTCAACTGCACCTGAAATGCCGAACCCTGCATTATTGACTAATACATCCAGCCGTTCTTCCTTTTGAAAGATGTATGTCATAGCAGCTTGAACAGCGCTTTTGTCACTGATATCTGCAGTGATGTGGGTTACACCAGAGCGGCTTGTCCCATGCCGGCTCAATTCGTAAACAGAAAATCCATTTTGAGAGAGCAGGTCGGCAGTGCAGCGACCAATGCCGCTGCTGCCACCTGTGATGACTGCCACTTTTTTCATATGTGACGCTCCAATACTTGAGCGATAATATCCATAGCTTCGTCTAAAATGGGTTCCGTATGTGTAGCCATATAGCTGGTGCGGAGCAGACAATCAGTAGGTGGTGTAGCCGGTGGTAAAACAGGATTGACATAAACACCCGCATCGTACAGCTCTTTTGCAATAACAAGAGTATCTTTTACAGTATGAGTGTAGATTGGTACGATGGGAGTTTCAGAAGGACGAATGGAGATGCCCCGTTTGTTCATACCCTCTCTAACGTACTGAGAAATCTGAGATAGACGAGCAACTCGTTCAGGATGTGCTCGTAGATAGCGTAAAGCTGCAAGTGCAGAGGCGCAGTTGGAGGGGGGGATGGAGGCGGAAAAAATAAAGGGGCGTGACATATGTCGAACATATTCAACAACAGTATCATCTGCTGCCATATAGCCGCCTAGACTGGCGAGAGATTTGGAAAAAGTACCCATTAAAATATCCACTTCATCTGTTAGATGAAAATAATCAGCCGTTCCACGACCACCGTTTCCTATGACACCTAATCCATGCGCATCATCTACCATGGTACGAGCGCCATATTTTTTTGCCAATGACACAATCTTTGGTAAATTGGCAATATCGCCACCCATGCTAAATACACCATCTGTCACAATTAGCTTTCCGCTGGACTCCGGGATGTGCTGCAAAATTCGTTCTAGATCTTCCATATCGTTGTGTTTATAGCGGAGCATTTTACCAAAACTAAGTCGACAGCCATCGTAAATGCTGGCATGGTTTTCACGATCGCAAATGACATAATCATTTCGCCCTACCAAAGCACTGATAATCCCTAAATTCGATTGAAATCCTGTGGAAAATGTTACCGCAGATTCTTTTCCTAAAAAGTCGGCTAATTCAGCTTCTAATTCCAAATGCATTTGCAGGGTTCCATTTAAAAATCGAGAGCCCGAACAACCGGAACCATATTGCTGCAATGCGCGCACACCTGCATCAATGATATCAGGATGCACGGTAAGACCAAGATAATTGTTGGAACCCAGCATGATGCGACGTTTGCCTTCCATTATAACTTCAATATCCTGCTTGGATTCCAATGCGTGAAAGTAAGGGTATATTTTTTGCTCTTTTGCTTCTTTTACATCGGTATATTGAAAGCATTTTGTAAACAGGTCCAAAATAAAATGTCCTCCCCTTGCGTCATTTTTCTGGCAATTATTGTATTCTATTTTTAATTTGCTGTCAATCATTCTCATTGAGAAGCGAAATGATCTAAAATCAAAGGGCTGTGCTAGTGAAAGCACAGCCCTCATTATTTCTGCTGTTGAGACAAAGGTGGAAAACATACATAGATTTGAGTTCCTTGATGTACTTCACTGGAAACAGTAATTTTTGCATGATGTTGCAATGCGATATGTTTCACAATGGCAAGTCCCAAACCGGTACCACCTGTCTCTTTGCTGCGACTTTTATCCACTCGGTAAAATCGTTCAAAGATACGGCTCTGATGTTCTTTTGGGATCCCAATTCCTGTATCTTCTACTTTTAATAAAATCCCCTGATCCGTTTCTTGAACTGATACAATAACGGAACCACCTGGCCGATTGTATCGGATGGCGTTGTCACAAAGATTATAGATCAGTTCTTCTAACATTCCAGCGTTACCGGAAATGAAGCAAGGAGATCCAATGACAGACAAATGAATTTGTGATCGTTCTGCCGGAAGAGTTAGGAGTGCGACGGTGCGTTGAGAAATTTCCAGTAGATTGACAGGGTAGAATTCCCGTTTGGAACTAGGTTCGTCTAGTTCTGCCAGCTGAATAATATCACCGATCAGTGAGAGCAAACGGCCAGCTTCATGGTGAATTTTACCAGCAAATTCTGTTAAATCTTCTTCCCTCACCATGCCATTTTCTATCATTTCTGCATATCCAGAGATAGAAGTGAGAGGTGTTTTTAGCTCGTGAGATACATTGGCGGTAAACTCTTGACGCATCTGCTCATTTTGAGATCGTTTTTCCTGTTGCTCCCGGATGGCCAGTGCAAAATGCGACAGCTCCGGGTATGGAACATTTTCTGAAATTTCATCCAAATGGGATGCCATTTGTTCAATGGGTTGGACAATGGATTGAGTAAGCCGGGATGCCAGGTATTTGGCCACTAAAAAAATCAAAAGAAGGCTCAATGCTATTGAAAACAAAAGGCTAGTAACGAGAGAAACTTTTCCTTTTGCGTAGAGATACAGAAAAAAACAGAAACTGATGCCAGTGAGAAACATCGAGCACGCACCGATGCCAAAAAGATGTAAGTGAATTGTCCGCCGCATAGTAACTCACCCTTTTACTCCAATTTATATCCTACGTTACGGATGGTCTTGATGCGTTGCCCACTGTTTCCAAGTTTTTGTCGCAGTGTTTTGATATGCATGTCAACAGTACGGGTTTCACCCTCATAGTCAGTACCCCAGACCCGATCCATGATTTTATCTCGGGAAAGGACAATGCCTTGGTTTTTGAGTAAACATTTTAATAATTCAAATTCTTTATATGTTAACTCACAGGGAACGTCAGAGACTGTGACATATCTCTTTTCTTCATCTAAAACAATATCTCCATAATGATAGATTGCATGATTTTCCTCCCGTACAGTACGACGCAAAATGGCTTTCACTCTTGCAATGAATTCCATAATACCAAACGGTTTCGTGATATAGTCATCTGCTCCTGCGTCCAATCCCCTAACAGTATCCAGTTCTGTTGTTTTTGCTGTGACCATAATCACAGGGAGTCTCTTTGTTTTATCATCACTACGCAGTTGTTTTAAAATATGAAGACCGTCTTCGCCTGGAAGCATAATATCCAGGACGACAAGATCTGGTAATGCTTTGGCACATTGCTCGGAAAAAGACTGACTATCACCGAATTCCAATACTTCGTATCCGCTGTTCTGGAGAGCGTAACTTTCCATTTGCCGGATATTAGCATCGTCTTCTACAATATAAATCATAGATTCACTTACTTTCTATAGGGGCAAATTCAGAAGCCTGAGGTGGTATTTCGCGGGAAGTGGAATCAAGTGTATGCAATGCGTATTTTTCCTTATACATTTCATATAATTCCAGATATTCTTGATTTTCAGAAGTTTTGATCGAGTTGAGATACTCGTGGGTATCAAAACTATTCTGTTCAACCTGAATGAGACAAACAGCAATATTGGAACAATGGTCAGCTACACGTTCGTAATTGGTAAGAAAGTCAGAAAATACAAACCCCAATTCGGTAGTGCAGGTGCCTTTTTGAAGTCGCTCAATATGTTGTGCTTTGAGCTGGGCTTTCAGAAGATCGACAACCTGTTCCAATGGTTCTACCATCGAGGCCAGTTTCAGATCATGAGAGGTGAATGCATCGATAGCTAAGTTTGTGATTTCTTTTACTGCCGTATACATAACAGATAGCCCCTCTTTTGCCTCCTGAGAAAAAGAAATTTTCTTATCATGCATTTCCTCAGCAGCTTGCATAAGGTTAACAGCGTGATCACTGATTCGCTCAAAATCGCCAATACAGTGCAACAGACGGGACACTTCACGACTGTCTTTCATAGAGAGCGGTTGACTACTGAGCTTGATAAGATAGGTTCCTATCTTGTCTTCGTATACATCGATTTTATCTTCCATTGCGAGCACTTCTTGGGCAGTGGAGTTATGATATTCATGAGTGAGCCCCATAGCCTTAAATAATGTTTCGCGAGCAAGATGAGCCATTGCATTGGTTACAATTCTACATTGCGCTACGGCAAAAGAAGGTGTAGTTAAGAAACGGTCTTCTAAAAGCTGAAATTCCTCTTCTTTGTCGGAATCTCGGATAGTAAGACGAGCCAGATGCTCCAGAAAGCCGGTGAACGGTAACATGAGTGCAGAAGAGAACAGTTTAAAGAAAGTGTTGATGATGGCAATGCCAGCAGGCGTAGCCGTTTCCAGGAAAAACGGAAAATGGAAAACGGCATTGAGAGAATAGAAAAGAGTCAAAAAGATAGCAGAACCAATAATGTTAAAATACAAATGGACAATGGCAGCGCGTTTGGCCTCCTTTTTTGCTCCAATAGAGGAGAGAAGAGCGGTGACACAGGTTCCAATGTCCATCCCCATCAAAATAGGAATAGCACTGCTAAATGGGACAACACCTGTTAAGCTGATTGCCTGTAGAATGCCAATAGAAGCAGAAGAACTCTGGATAATTGCGGTGAGGACCAAGCCAGCCAAAAGGCCTAAGAATGGATTAGAGAACAGCGTGAGTATTTGTGTAAACTCTGGGCTTTCTGCAAGACCAGACACAGCATTTGACATAGCTTCCATGCCATACATCAAAACAGCAAATCCCAATAAAATGGTACCATTCGTTTTTTTTCGACTTGATTTGGCAAATAAATGGAGCCCTATACCAATGAGAGCTAGGATAGGGGTAAATGAAGATGGCTTTAACAGACGGAGCCAAAAACCCTCTCCCTGAATACCAGCAAGGCTTAAAATCCATGCTGTTGCTGTGGTTCCCACATTGGCACCGATAATGACACTAATACCTTGGCGCAGAGCCATAATTCCAGAGTTGACAAAACCGACTACCATAACTGTAGTTGCCGATGAAGACTGGATGATAGCTGTTACAATAAGGCCTAAAGAAAACCCTTTTAATGGATTTGCGGTGAGTCGTTCTAGGATGTGTTTGAGCTGTCCACCAGCACGTTGTTTAAGCGCATCCCCCATGACTTCCATGCCAAACAGGAACATGGCAAGTCCACCAATTAAAGCCAGTGCTTGGAAAATATCCATTGGTACTCCCTTCTTCTTTGCGAATTCCAAAACTCCAAAAGAAAACAGAATCTAAATTTTACATCATATATATATATCGCACATTCGTAAAGCCTGTACTGTATTTTTCGTAAAATCTATGTAAAATCCAAAGGGACAAAATCTCAAGAAGAGCGGCAGGTTGGTACTTCCTGCCGCTCTTCGCTATTTTTAGGTTGTCTCGTTCTGAAAGTTAATATAATGTAATCACTCTTTACCTAAATTCCGTTTCAGTGTGTCCAGCTCATCTTTCAATGGATGGGGGAGGGTTTCTCCAAATGTTTCATAAAACTGTGTGATGCTGTCTACTTCTTCGCCCCAAAGGGTGCGATCTACTTCCAGCAAGCCAGAAAGCGTTTCAAGAGGAAGATCTAAGCCCTCCAAATTGATGTCTTCTGGATAAGGAAGATAACCAATTTCAGCCTCTTTTGCATCTACTTCATCGAAACAGCGCTTCATAATCCATTCCAAAACCCGTAAATTATCGCCAAAGCCTGGCCATAAGAAATGCCCCTCTTCATCAGTGCGGAACCAGTTTACATTGAAGATCTTAGGCTTATTTTGGATTTTGTCTTCCATATTAAGCCAATGCTGCCAATAATCACCCATATTGTATCCACAAAAAGGCAGCATTGCCATAGGATCACGCCGAACTACGCCTACAGCGCCAGTGGCAGCGGCTGTGGTCTCAGATGCCATGATGGAACCAACAAAAACCCCGTGTTTCCAATCTCTGGATTGGTAAACCAACGGTGCGGTTTTGGCTCTTCTGCCTCCAAATACAATAGCGGAGAGAGGCACACCCTTTGGATTTTCATATTCTGGAGAAATGCAAGGGCAATTTTTAGCAGGAGCGGTAAAACGGGAGTTGGGGTGAGCACCCTTGGTGCCCATGCTGCCGTTCCAAGGCTTGCCAGTCCAATCAAGGGCGTGTTTTGGGGGTGTATCACTTAATCCTTCCCACCACACGGTGTTCTGATCTAGATCATGTACTACATTGGTGAAGATCGTACCCTTTAAAGTGGTAGCCAGCGCATTGGGGTTGGAATGAGCGTTCGTACCCGGTGCAACGCCAAAAAATCCGTATTCAGGATTCATTGCCCAAAGACGACCGTCTTCTCCCACGCGAATCCAAGCAATATCATCACCAACACACCATACTTTCCATCCCTTTTTTTGGTATCCTTCGGGGGGGATCAGCATGGCAAGGTTGGTTTTTCCACAGGCGGAAGGGAAAGCGGCGGATAAGTATCGAACTTCACCTTCTGGATTTTGAATACCCAAAATCAACATATGTTCTGCCATCCAGCCTTCTTTTTTTCCTAAATAAGAAGCAATACGCAAGGCAAAACATTTTTTCCCTAAAAGGACGTTGCCACCGTATCCGGAGTTGACAGACATGATGGTATTATCTTCGGGGAAATGAGCAATATATCGTTCTTCTTCGTTCAGCTGTGCTAAAGCGTGAACACCTTTGACGTAGTCGGTAGATTGCCCTAAAGCGTCTAAAACAGGGCGGCCAACACGAGTCATAATAGCCATACTAAGGGTTACGTAAATAGAATCGGTGATTTCAATTCCATATTTCGCAAAAGGGGAGCCAATGACGCCCATGGAGTATGGAATGACATACATGGTACGTCCTTTCATCGCACCATCATACAATGAGTAGAGCTTTTTATACATCTCATCTGGTGCCATCCAATGGTTGGTAGGACCTGCATCTTTTTCTTCTTTGCAGCAAATGAAAGTACGTCCTTCCACACGAGCAACGTCGTTAATGGCAGTGCGGTGCAAATAACAATCTGGATGCAGCGTTTCATTCAACTTGAACAGTTCACCAGTAGAACAGCCTTCTGCCCTGAGTTGTTCCAACTGTTCGTTGCTACCGTCAATCCAAATAACTTGGTCTGGTTTCGTGCGAGCTGCAATCTCATTAACCCAGCTCAACAGAGATTGATTGTCTGTTAAGGCCATGTTTTGCCCTCCTCATTCATTTTCAATATTGATCAAAATCTGTATTTAACCAAAAGTTTTCATGATGAAATTTTAAAAGGAATATGAAAATCAAGCAGTGAGTGCTGCTTGCATTTTATCGGCAAGTGCTGCAAAAACAGGAATGTCAAGTCGTTCGCCACGGATATCCAAAGGAATTTCACATGATTGCAAAATCTGCCGCAGTTGATCTTTGGAAAGCTGATTTCCGAAGGTGGATGTAAGTGCATTCAGAAGCGTCTTACGTCGCTGACCGAAGGCGGCTTTTACTACTTTAAAAAAGAAACCTTCATCTTTCACATGAGCAATAGGTGTCTGGCGAAGTATCATGGTGATAACGGAAGAAGTGACTTTCGGTGCCGGCAAGAATGATTCTGGAGGTATGTCAAACAGTAGCTCAGGTTGCATATAATATTGTACATAGACAGAGAAAGCGCCATAATCGGATGTTCCTGCTTGGGCACAAATGCGCAGTGCGACTTCTTTCTGTACCATGACGGTAATGCGATGAAAACATTTGGAGTCAATCAGTGCAGATAGGATAGGAGACGTAATATTATAAGGTAAATTAGCGCAAACCACCGGCGTCAAACCTGGAAAAGAGCTGGAAACCAGCTCTTTTAAGTTGAGGTGCAGAATATTTCCGTTAACAACTTGAATGTTGGGATAAGGAGCAAGTGTTTCCTTTAAGAGAGGAAGCAAAGTTCGGTCTAGCTCAACGGCAACAACCTGGTTGGCATGTTTTGCGAGCTCAACTGTTAGAGCACCGATACCGGGACCAATTTCTAAAACGCCTGTCTCGGAATCTAGTTTTGCTGCTTGTGCAATTCGGATGGGGACAGATGCATCCATAAGAAAATTTTGTCCCATCGATTTTGAAAAACGAAATCCATGTCTGGATAATAATGCCTGTACATCCAGACGATTACATAAGTTCATGCTATCTCTCACTTTGTATCATTTATATTTTTAGTATATCAATAAAACATCAAAAAAGGAACAGCTTTTTTAAAATCAGAACAATGCACAAGAAAAGATAGCTTTAAAATTTGGAAATCATAAAAAAAGCAAAAAAGGAGACAACTAAAAGCGGGCCTTTAGCATGCCTTTGCAAAAGATATGGTTACAGCAGGATAAATGCAACAGAAACGACATGGCAAAGCTTGAAATAACAGTCTGTCACATCATTAGTGGCGAAATGTATCATTGGAAATAGATAGGAGGATATAGAAATGTATGGACTCATTCCCGTTGATCGAGGAGAGAGAAATTTGTTTCGCTATTTAGATCGAATGGAACAAAATTTATGGGGCGGTTTGGCAGAAGAGTTTACCCGTTTCCGTACGGACATTGTGGAAGATGAAAAGGAGTTTATTTTGCAAGCAGAGCTTCCAGGATTCGAAAAAAATGAGATCACATTGGATGTGGAAGAGGGTTGTTTAACCATTCAGGCGAACCACCAAATGGAGCAGGAGAAAAAAGAGAAGAATTTTGTCCGTCGCGAACGGAGATATGGCTCTTTCTCTCGGAGTTTCAGCCTGGATGGAATCAATGCTGACGAGATTACAGCTTCTTATAAGGATGGTATTTTGGAAGTGAAGCTGCCAAAAACAGCAGCTAAGGCAAAAGCGCCAGCTAAAAAGATAGAAATTCAATAGCAGGGTGTTTAACGTAAAGAGTGATTTCTACAAATTGCGTCAATTATTAAAAAAGGGTGGGAAATACATTGTATTTCCCACCCTTTTTTAAGAGATATTACCAAGAGCAAGGGAAACGGAAAAAGAGTGGATTTTTGCAGCAAGGCGTGGTAAAATGAGGCAAAGTAAGAACGGAGGACTATTTTTAAAGAACGACAATTCCGTTTCAAGAAAAACATTATGTTTCAACATCAAAGAAGATGAGAAAATATTATCTCAATGGAGGATCACATGTTGAAACAATACCAATGAATTTGTGACCGATCAACTAAAACAGGATTTTGGTTGGGAAAGAGAGGAAACAATGAAAGTAAGAAAAGCGGTGATTCCCGCTGCTGGCTGGGGTACCCGAATGTTGCCTGTAACAAAAAGTGTTCCGAAAGAATTACTTTATTTGGCTGGGAAACCTGTCTTACAATACATTATTGAGGAAGCAGTTGCCTCCGGTATTGAAGATATTTTAATTATTACCAACCGAGGGAAATCTGCCATAGATGATTATTTTGACTACCATCCGGATCTGGAGAGGACATTGGAAAAATCAGGAAAAACAAGAGAGCAGGAAGCAGTTCGTCATCCTGCAGATTTGGCCAACTTTTACTTCATTCGACAAAAAGAAGCGAAGGGCTTGGGTCATGCTGTAGGCAAAGCAAGAGGCTTTGTTGGTAATGAACCATTTGCGGTGCTTTTGGGAGACGATATTATGCAAGCATCAAAGCCGGTCCTGCGCCAGCTGATTGACGCAGCGGAAAAATATGAAGCAGCTGCTTTGGGGGTGCAACAGGTGTCGGATGATGCTCTTTCGCGTTATTCTTCTGTGCAAGTTGAGCCTCTAGAGCCCCGTATTTTCAAAGCTACAGATATGGTGGAAAAGCCAAAACGGGGAGAGGCCTTTTCCAATTATGCTATTTTAGGACGGTATATATTGACTCCCGATATTTTTGATATCATTGATGGATTGGAACCTGGATATGGCGGTGAGATCCAATTGACGGATGCATTAAAGAAATTGTGCCAACAAACGCCAATGGTTGCAGTGGATTTTGAAGGGCGGCGATACGATACTGGTAACCCGGTGGGGTTTTTAGAGGCTACCTTGGAGTTTTCTGCACAGGATGCAGAGACAGGACCGTGGTTGAGAGATTATATTCAGCGAAAAGCGCGGGAACAATAAAACGGAAAAACTCCAAGATGATATTTTTGCATATACTACATAGGAACAGGTTGCTCGCCTATGGATGGTAGAGCTGAACAGACAAAGGAGGGTTGGCTATGGAACTCAAATTAACAAAGAAGCAATATCGACGGCTTTTGGATATGGTATATATCGGAAATTGGATTTTAAACTCCATCCGCGGAGAAGAACGATTTCGTGACTATGACGAAGTCGAGAGTCTCTTATTTGCACAAGCGGACCAGCAGGGGATGCCAGTATTGGCAGAGAAATGTGGAGGCGAAGTGGTTCCGTCTCGAGCATTTATAGAAGGGGGCATTCACGAAGCCATTTTGGACTATGAAAACACGGTGTTTTTCGAAATATTGGCAGAAGAGTTGGCGCGGCGAGATATGGAAGAGGAAAATGTCAGCCCTGATAGTTATGAAGAGTTGGCCAATCGAATCGACGCTTATATTATAGAATTTGAGCAACATGGAATCGATAATATTTTGTTTGATGAGTAAAAGATAAAGGAGTCTTCATGGAAGATATTTCCACTATTTTGGCAAAAGAATTAGGGCGTAATCCGGAACATGTCCAAAATGTAATACAATTGATCGATGAAGGGAATACGATTCCCTTCATCGCGCGTTATCGGAAAGAAATGCATGGTACAATGGATGATCAGACCATCCGTACCTTGGTAGAAAGGTTACAATATCTTCGTAATTTAGATGCCCGTCGAGGGGAAGTTAAGGCTGCCATTGAAAACCAAGGGAAGCTAACAGAAGAATTGAGCTTCGCCATCGACCGGGCGTCTACCTTGGCGGAAGTAGAGGATTTGTATCGCCCATTTAAACAAAAACGTCGTACTCGCGCATCCATTGCAAAAGAGCGCGGCTTGGAACCGTTGGCAGAAATGATATTTGCCCAAAAAATCGGAAAGCAATCTCTGATTGATATGGCAGGTGATTTTGTACAAGAAGAAATTGGTATTACGAATACAGGGGAAGCTTTGGCAGGTGCTTCTGATATTATTGCAGAATGGATTGCAGAGGATGCGCCGATCCGCAAAATGTTGCGGATGTTGTTATGGAATCAAGGCAGATTGCGGTCCAGAGGGGCAAAAGAAGAGGACTCAGTCTATCGGTTGTATTATGAGTTTGAACAGCCGGTATCTAAATTACAGGGCTATCAAGTGTTGGCGATCAATCGAGGAGAACGGGAAGGATTTTTAAAATGCACCATTTCTGTTGACCTAGAATGGGCTAGGCAGCTGATAGAGAAACAAGTGGTAAAGCCAGGAGGAGTTGGATCAGATTTGGTACGAGCAGCGGCAGGTGATGCCTGGTCTCGACTGATTTTTCCTTCCATAGAGCGGGAAATTCGCAATCAGTTGACCGAAAAAGCCGATGAAGGTGCCATTCATGTATTTGCGCTTAATTTAAAACCACTTTTAATGCAACCGCCAGTCAAAGGGAAACGAGCATTGGGCATTGACCCTGCCTATCGCACCGGTTGCAAATTGGCCGTTGTGGATGAAACGGGAAAAGTACTAGATACTGGTGTGATTTATCCGACTCCGCCTCACAATAGAAAACAAGAAGCAGCAGCTAAGATGAAAGAATTGATTGAAACTTATCAGGTGGATGTGATTTCCATCGGAAACGGTACAGCGTCGAAAGAAACAGAACTGTTTGTAGCAGATACCATCAAGGAATTGGATCGACCGGTTTCGTACATGGTGGTAAGTGAAGCAGGAGCGTCAGTGTACTCAGCTTCCAAGTTGGCAGCAGAAGAGTTCCCAGAGTATGACGTATCGCTGAGAAGCGCCGTTTCTATTGCCAGAAGACTGTTGGACCCTTTGGCAGAGCTGGTAAAAATTGATCCAAAAGCAATTGGTGTAGGACAATATCAACACGATTTACCTCAGAAACGGTTAGATGAAACTCTCAATGGTGTGGTGGAAGACTGTGTAAACAAAGTAGGGGTAGATTTGAATACAGCGTCTGGTCCGCTGCTAAGACATGTGGCGGGGTTAACGGCAAACACCGCAAAAAATATCGTAGCGTACCGAGAAGAAAATGGAGTTTTTACCGACCGAAAGCAGCTCCTAAAAGTGCCTAAGTTGGGCCCAAAAGCATTTCAGCAATGTGCTGGATTCTTACGTGTGCCGGAGAGCCTTCAAGTGCTGGACCGCACAGGGGTTCATCCAGAATCGTATCAGGTGGCAGAATTCTTGTTAAAACTGTGCCAATATACGTTGCATGATGTAGAAGCGGGTACCTGTTCCCAATTGCAAGATCGCTTGGAAGAGTTGGGACTGGAACAGGCAGCAGAGCAATGCGGTGTGGGGATTCCTACCCTGTCTGATATTGCAGCAGAACTTATAAAACCCGGAAGAGATCCAAGAGATGAGTTGCCGCCACCGATGCTACGCAGTGATATTCTGGAAATGAAACATCTCAAACCCGGTATGGTGTTGACAGGCACCGTACGTAATGTTCTTGACTTTGGTGCATTTGTAGATGTAGGTGTACACCAGGATGGATTGGTTCATATTTCGGAATTAAGCCATCGGTTTGTTCGCCATCCATCTGAAGTGGTTTCTGTAGGAGATATTGTAAATGTTATGGTTTTAGAAGTTGATGCGACAAGAAATCGACTTTCTTTATCAATGAAACAAGAAGCGAAAGAAGGAAACAGTGGATGTCAGAAATCAAAACCAATGTGATGCGTCTTTTGGAAAGGGAACATATTCCTTATCTTGCCCATGAGTATCCCCATGGACAAGACCCAATTGATGGAGAGACAGTGGCAGCCCTTTTGGGACAAGATGTTCAAACAGTGTTCAAAACGCTGGTTACAAGGGGAACTGACCAGAATATCTATGTCTTTGTTATTCCGGTCAATCAGGAACTGGATTTAAAAAAGGCGGCAAAAGCGGCAGGTGTGAAATCGATTGCGATGTTACATGTATCAGAGCTGACGAAAATAACAGGATATGTACGCGGAGGTTGCTCACCAATTGGCATGAAAAAGAAGTTTCCCACTTTTTTCGACAACAGCGCAAAAGATCAGGAGCATATAATTGTAAGTGCTGGGAAGATTGGGTATCAGATTGATCTGGACCCAAAAGCACTGGCGCAGGTGACAGGAGGATCCTTTGCATCTCTTACTGTATGATGAGACGTTTTGACAAAGTTATAGATCATTAAAGCAGAGGAAGAGATAGCAGGTTA
>CAWVKD010000032.1:0-4102 GCA_963929765.1 Clostridia bacterium
ATGCCTCTGGCTCATACACCTCTATCCGGTAATTATTTTCGAACCAAAATATTGGACGACCCCCTCCTGCCTTCTTGGTGGTATAAACTTAAGCTTTTGGTATCGACACTGCATTAGACATAGCAATAAATATTAAATATAATGAAATGCCCCGTATGGCACCTCATCATTGTAATTACTGATGTTTTGACTTTGGCCGGTCATCCATCATATGTTGCTACGTTAAATACAATTTAGCATGGCTGGAAAATCTGAATCTGTGCAGTTGCTCCAAGTAGGAACGATCAGATAATATCGAAAGATTATTCCCATCTACTCTCCCCTATATCAATCCATTCATACCAAAAAGGAAAAAATTACTTCAAATCATCGGAAAATCAGGCGGCTGGGGTGGGAAAAACGGCTTTCACTTTGTTAAGGTAACGTACTCCCATACAGCCAAATGGATCCGGAACACCTGGCGATCATAAACCCTTCTATCATAAGGAGATTAAATGCTCGAAGAACGCAGGGTGACGAAGACAAAATGAAACAAAGTACATCTTCTAAAGCAAAAAGTCAAGGTCGGAGCAGATTGCTCCGACCTTTTACTTTAAATTATAAAATACTTCTGGCAAACTGCGTTTATCGGATTGATTTACCAAGCTCATAGGCCTGTTGCAACTCCAATTTTCCTGCAATATCGCCTACATTCCCATTACCACCTGCCAAAACATGGCCAAGATTATTCCACTGAAGATGCTCCACTAAATGGTTATAGTAGATAAGCACGTCCTCAAAGCCGTGACCTTCTGCTACCATCAGCAGTGCACAGGAGCGGTTATGTCCGCGAAGCAGATTGCCATCATTTTCTTCTAGTGCAAACAAACGATCCATCGTAATCTTGAGTTGGCCACTCAGATTCCAGTAATACAACGGAGAGGCTAGTATGATCACGTCGCTATCTTTCACTGCTGGGTAAATTTTGTTCATATCGTCTTGCTGAACACAGGGACATTCCCCATTGCTGTGTCCACCAAAACAGCCTTTGCAGCCATGAATATTCATGCCATCCAAAAAAATTCTGTGACTATTCCTCCAACATTCTCTGCACCTCTGATAAATGCTTTGACAAGGATGGATGTATTCCCATTTTTGCGTGGACTACCGTTTAAAATTACTATTTTCTTACTCACAGAACTCATCTCTTTTATTCAAATTTTTCTGCCAATGCGGCTGCTTGACGACAGCCATCTGTTTTGTTGATGTCTCCAGGTTTCAGAACGCCGGGCACTAGCACTTCACCTACCATCTTCCATTTATTCAAGGCGGCAGTGCGCTCCATTGGAATACGCACTCCGTCCAACACGGACAGATCCTTCTCCTCGCAGCAGGCAATCAAGGCACACTCTTTCCCAGCAATGTTTTTGCCGCCCACCACCAGAGAATAGATCCGATCAATGACACCTTTGATCTGGGCAGGGATAGAATACCAGTAAACAGGCATGGTAAAGACGATGGCATCAGCTTCCAAGATAGCGGGAGCGATCTTATTAAAATCATCGTCAAAGGAACATGCCTTTCCAGTTTGAAAACAGGTTTCACAGGCATGACAGCCACTGACCTCCATCATAGCTGCATCAAAACGGGTAACGGTGTGTCCCTTTTCCTCTACCGCTTTGATGAAGCTCTCTGTCATGGCAAAACTATTCCCATTTTTTCGTGGACTCCCCGTGATTACAACAATATTTTTACTCATAATAATCCTCCTTATTTTGCAAGATTGACTTTTTTCCTATTTGATATTACAATCATAGCAGGAATTAAATAAAGAACAAGTACGTACATTTTAGTGCGATACTTGCATAAAAGTTAATACTTACTCGGAGGATAGTATGTATGAAAGAAATGGAAGAATATATGGCCTGTATTTCTAACGCAAAACTGGCCGATACAGGTTTCAGCTATACCCTATCGTTGATTAACGGTAAATATAAAATGACCATCCTCTATACCCTCATGTGCTTTGGGGTGGTCCGATTTAATGAGATGAAAAAGTATATTGGGGAAATCTCCTATAAAACTCTTAGCTCCACGTTGAAGGAGTTAGAGGCAGACCAGCTGGTTCATAGAGAGGAATATCCTCAGATCCCGCCCAAAGTGGAGTACAGTCTCACGGAGCGAGGCAGATCGCTGATCCCTATTTTGGATCAGATGTGCGATTGGGGCGAACAAAATCGATTATAAGACAGAGGAAGCACCCTATAATATGCAGAAGCCGAGAATTCATCTGACTCTAGTCGATCACAAAAGACCATGTGCTTGTCACCATGGACACTGTGTATGAGATGCATTCGACTTTTACACTGAATGCGGCCAACTTTGTCCGATGGCACTGCATGTTGCATTTCCTTACATAGACATTTTGCGTTATGGCGGTGCTATACCAGGCCAGCCGGATGGCACCGCGATTTTTTGCTGTCCTGATGTTAATGTTATCAGCGTATTCAAAATTGAAAAAATTGACCAATAAACCAAGTTCCATCGGAGCTCAGTGACTCCGATGGAACTACTTTTTTATCTTTTTACATTGTGCTGCCCAATGTTTGCTTTGATTAGTAATACCGTTGTATCCTGCGATTAGAACTATAATCCAGACACCCCCGCCTCCGATGCTCATGTGCTATAAAGTAACACTGCTAAAGATAAGACAGACACCCACTATTCTATATGTCAATCAATTATTTTTGGAGCAGTTGTAGTCACACTTCTGGCATTGCAGTAAGGTGTTCTCATTATTTTCTTTATGGTATGCATCCGACCATTTGCAGATGGTTTACAGGTGACGCGGTTGGCAACACTCAAGCATTTAGGCTCTAAAATGCCGACTACGGAGCCGACGAACATTGAGCATGACGAGTTTACCATGAAGCCCACTCTCGACGAACAGGGACGGCTTATTCCACGTGAGGACTATCGGCTGTCCACACTGAACTGCGGCGAAGAAGATTTCGCCGTTGCCTGTATGCGCTCCAATCTCCGTTACGGAAAGAACCAGCGGCGGGAAGATGTGAAAAGCCATCACTACATTATCAGCTTTGACCCACGGGACGCAATGGACAACGGCTTGACCGTAGACTGGGCGCAGGCGTTGGGGGAACAGTTTTGCGCCGAGCATTTCCCCAGACACCAAGCCTTGATATGCACCCACCCGGACGGGCATAACCACAGCAGCAACATCCATGTGCATATGGTCATCAACAGCCTGCGGATTGAGGAAGTTCCTTTCCTGTGCCCTACATGGACAGGCCAGCCGACACGAAAGCCGGTTGCAAGCATCGCTGTACCGACGCTGCGCTACTTTAAGTCCGAAGTCATGGAGATGTGCCACTGGCTTTACCAAATCGACCACTTGAACAGCAGCAAGAACCGTGTCACAGAACGGGAGTATTGGGCATAGAAAAAGACAGGCCGCGCTGGACAAGCAGAACGCCGGAGAGCCGCCAGCGAAGCAGCAAAAGCTACCGCCAGCAACTTCACAAAAAGAATGGTATAATTTTTTGAAAAATTATGAGCTTAATGTAGTTTTTGCCGTTAAAATCGTAGTATATAGGTGAAGCCGGAAGGGAGGCGGTGAGATGATAGACGATGAAAAAATCATAGATCTGTTTTTTGAGCGTGACCAGCAAGGCATACGAGAGTTGAACATTAAATACGGAAAAATATGTCACAATCTCTCGTACAATATTGTGAACAGCAGACAGGACGCAGAGGAATGTGTCAACGATGCTTACTTAGGCGCGTGGAACGCCATTCCCCCGACAAGGCCTAACCCGATGCTGTCCTACATTGTAAAAATCGTTCGGAACATTTCCCTCAAAATCTATTGGAGAAAGGAAGCAGCCAAACGAAGTGGACACTATACGGTTGCCTTGCAGGAAATCGAGGGCTGTATCGCAGATCAGAAAACCGTGGAAGATGAAATCGGAGCCAGAGAGTTAGCCCGTATCATCGAAGAATTTTTGGACACGCTGACTCTCGAAAACCGCGTCATTTTCATGCGCCGCTATTGGTTTGCCGACAGCTACAAGGACATAGCCGAGTTTATGGGATTTTCGGAGAA
>CAWVKD010000033.1:0-14353 GCA_963929765.1 Clostridia bacterium
AGACTCCTTTTTTGGACAAACTATGTTTTCGCGAAGGAGAAAAAATGGTACGTTTAATTGGTGTATACAAATCATATGAGAATGGGGCGCGTGCCTTAAAGGGAATCAATTTAAGAATTGATGATGGTGAATTTGTATTTCTTGTTGGGCCTTCTGGTTCGGGGAAGTCAACCATTGTCAAATTGATCACTGCAGAAATTGCGCCGACAGAGGGCAAGATTATGGTCAACGGATATAATTTGAACCATATACGGGCCTCTCAAATCCCATATATGCGGCGGACATTAGGTGTCGTTTTTCAGGATTTTCGACTGATTGAAAATAAGACTGTTTATGAAAATTTAACGTTTGCCATGCGTGCAGTAGGCACTCCAATGTCGAAGATCAAAAAACGGATCCCTTATGTGCTGGAGCTGGTAGGGTTGGATAAGAAAACACGCCGATTACCTCATGAGTTATCGGGAGGTGAACAACAGCGTGTTGCCATAGCACGGGCATTGGTCAATAATCCAAGTATGATTGTGGCAGATGAACCGACTGGGAACTTAGATCCTGCCCGCAGTTTGGAAATTATGATGCTTTTAGAGCGGATCAATGCATTGGGAACAACCACGTTGGTTGTAACGCATGAAAAAGAATTGGTGAATCGATTTTCCAAACGAGTTGTGGCCATTGACAACGGTCGGGTTGTCAGTGATGGAATGGATGGGTATTATCATTATGAAACGATATAATTTTGGATACTTCCTGGCAGAAGGTGTGCGTGGCATTTTTATTCATGGGTTTATGTCTTTTGCAGCAGTGGTATCTACAGTTGCATGCTTGCTGATTATGGGAAGTTTTACATTGGTTGCAGTGAACCTTGACGCTTCATTGACCAACTTAGAGCAGCAAAATGAAATTTTGGCTTATGTAGATGAAACGTTGTCAGAAGAAGAGGCAAGGGCTATTCAAACAGAGCTAGAAAATATTCCTAATATATTGGACTGCACTTTTGTAACCCGGGAACAAGCCATGGAAGAGTTTGTTGCTGACAAAGAAGACAATAGCTTATATCAGGATCTTCCGGCTGAAATTTTGCGCCATCGATATCGGATTCGTTTAGAGAATATCCAAGATATGTCTGAAACATTGGAACAGATCAAAGCCACTCCGGGGATTGCAGATGTCAATGCCCTTTTGGAAGTTTCTAGTGGGTTTTTAACGGTGCGAAACATCATCGGAGGTGTTGCGCTGATTCTCATTGTGGTGCTTTTTGTCATCTCTGTTTTTATCATTTCCAATACCATTCGTCTTGCAACCTTTGCAAGGCGAGATGAAATTGCGATTATGAAAATGGTTGGCGCTACAAACTGGTTTATCCGTTGGCCATTTATCTATGAGGGATTGATTCTGGGACTTGTCGGTGCTGTTATTGCGTTTTTCTGTCAGTGGGGCGTGTATCACTTCATTGGAAATGCAGTTACATCATCGGATGCGTTGTCCCTCTTTACGGTGATCCCATTTGAAAATATGGCGCTTACAGTAGGCGAAATCTTTCTAGGCGCTGGATTACTAGTTGGTATTGGCGGAAGCCTTTTAACCATACGGAAATTTTTGAAGGTATAAGAACATATTGATTGAATGTCACGATGTTTACAACAACAAGGAGGTGCTCACTGTTGCAGAAGAGAGCGAAACAGGGAGATAGAAGAAGGTTATTTGTCGGAGTAATGGCATGTGTGTTGGCACTGGCGTTATTGTTGCCTTTAGTAGCCTATGTTCTGGGACCAGCTGGTGCTGTATCACAATCGGAAATTGACAAACTCAAACAGGAAGCATCCAGTTTATCCGAACAAAAAGAACAACTTTCTGCGGAGATTGAAGAGCTTTCTAAAGATAAAGAAAAAGCAGTGGAACAGAAAACAGCGCTGGATGAACAAAATGCTGTTTTACAAGCTGAAATTGATAATACCACTGCTCTGATAGAAGAGTATGCTGTACAGATTGAAGAGAAACAAGCAGAGTTAGAAGAAGCGGAGCGTCAAGAAGAAGTACAATATGAGCTGTTTTGTGAGCGAGTCCGTTCGATGGAAGAAAGCGGAACAGATTCCTATGCTGCGGTTCTGTTTGGTGCGAAAGACTTCAGTGATCTGGTAGACCGTGTGACTTTTATTCAGGAAGTCATAGAGTATGATAACAATATTATGCAGCTTTTGGCGGAAACACGTCAGAAGATAGCAGATACCAAAGCAGAGCTAGAGTCTGATAAGCAGGAACAGGAAGCAGCTAAGTTAAAACTAGAAGAACAAGAAGCAGAGCTCGAACAACAAATACAAGTAGCCACCGATCTGGTTAAGCAGATGGAAGCGCAAGCTGATGAGTATCAAGTGGCACTCCAGCAGCTGGCAGAAGAAGAAGATGCTATCTCGGCACAGATTGATGAAAAAGTTGCTGCATTAGAGAAACAACAACAAGAGGCAGCGGCAGCAGCAGCGGCGGCGGAGGCGGAAAAATCCACATCTACGTCCACATCTACGTCCACATCTACGTCCACGTCTTCATCTACAGTTTCTAGTGGATCTGGTTATTTGTGGCCGCTCAATGGCTATACCCGCATTTCATCCTATTTCGGTGGCAGAACCCATCCGATTGCAGGTGTATGGAGAATGCATAACGGAGTGGATATCCCGGCGCCGGGTGGAACGCCTATCCGCGCTACAAGAAGTGGAACGGTTATAGTATCGGCTTATGGCAGCTCTTATGGTAACTACGTAAGCATCAGCCATGGCGGAGGCGATTCCTCTCTCTATGCGCATATGTCAAAACGCGCTGTCAGCGTAGGTCAAACTGTCCAGAAAGGACAAATCATTGGTTATGTGGGAACGACGGGGAATTCCACAGGGAATCATCTACATTTTGAAATCAAAGTCAATGGAAGTCGCATCAATCCGTTAAGTGTATTTTGATTTCTTCATTCGTTTTGACACATCAATAACAAAGGTAGATCATATTTATTTTTAGAATGTATGTATGGGGTGCAAGGGAGTTTTCCCTTGCGCCCTTTTGTTCACTGCATTACATTAGAAATAAGGGGTGGAGTTATGAAAAGACATGTAAGTATTCCTGTTTTTTTTCTCTCGATTGTGCTGGCGGTTCTAATAGGATTTGGCATCAATACGGGGCTTTCCCTTTGGCATACACAGTCATCTGTTTTGGAAGAGGCAAAGAGTGAGATTGAAACCAAATTTATTGGAGAATACGACGAAACAGAACTCAAAGATGCAGCAGTAGAAGGAATGGTCAATGCCCTTGGAGATCAGTGGTCTTACTATCTTTCAGCAGATGAGTATGCAGATTATGAGGCGTCTATTAACAACTCTTACGTAGGTATTGGGATTACCATAGAACTCGAAATGGACCAGGGCGGTATGAAAATAAGGAAAGTGCAGAAAGGCAGTGCAGCAGAACAAGGAGGCATCAAAGCTGGTGAATGGATTGTTGCAGCAAATGGAATATCGTTTGAGTCCATGACACTGGAAGAGGCAAAGTCACTTTTATCTGGTGAAGAGGGAACAAAAGTAGAAGTTACAGTCAGAAATCAGGATGGCCAGGAGCGCGAGGTAACTCTGGAATATCGTAAAGTTGTAACAATACCTGTCCAATATCAGATGTTAGAAGGTCAAGTTGGCTATATCAAGATTATCAATTTCGACAACACAGCAAGCCAATATGCCAAAGAAGCAGTGACCGACTTGATGGAGCAGGGAGCAGAGAAATTGGTGTTTGATGTACGAAATAATCCAGGAGGCTTATTAACAGAATTATTGGATTTACTGGATTTTCTTCTTCCGGAAGGAGAAACCTTTGTTTCTGTGGATTATACGGGACAGGAAACGGTGTACCGTTCAGATGAGGGTTGTGTGGATCTGCCTATCGCCATTTTAGTCAATGAAGAATCCTATAGTGCCGCAGAGTTCTTTGCAGCTATTTTTCAGGAGATGGGCCGGGGCATTGTGATAGGAACGCAAACATGCGGGAAAGGGTATTCGCAAGTTCCCATTCGCCTCTCCGACGGTTCTGCTATTGTATTGTCAACTGCCAAGTACTTTACCCCAAACAGAGTCAGTCTGATTGGAGTGGGTGTAACACCTGATGTGGTGCAGACCATGACGGAGGAAGAAAAGGAGGCGCTGATTAATGAGACCCTGCCTGTGGAAGAAGATCAACCTCTACAGGTAGCGATAGAAAAGTTGAGATCCGAACCATAATGAGACACATAAATGATACCCTCTTTGCATAAAACAAAATGAAAGATAAAGGGGGTAGGTCCGAATGACTGGGTTGCTGCACGTAGAATACACGGCGGGGCGTATGCCCCGCCGTACCACTATTGTTCCTTGCCGTGTGGCAGGTGGGTCGTTTCTGGAAGTTTATCTTCGCCTTCCTGTGAAAGGAACGTGGAATATGCAACGGTGGTTGGTTCATCGAGCTGCGAAAAAGATGTACTCCTGGGGGATTCGGCAACTGGTTCCTCCGCAAGAGCCATTTGCATTTTGGGAGATTTTAGAGCAATATCACATCTATTGCATTTCTTCTAGACGTCTTTTATGGTATTTGGCAACACCTATTACACTATTTTTTCTAAAGACTACAGGAAGAGCTCGTAGAAGAGAAGTGGTTTTATTGCAAGGGGAACGAATGCAGGTAGAGATCATTCGAATAGCAGAACAACTCTGCCAGAAGGTACGCAATGTGGCGTTAGAAGTTCCCGATAGTAAGGCGTTGGAAGATAGGCTCCGTATTCGGTATGGGCTTCCAGTTTTCAAAGGACCTTCTGCCTTTGCGCAGGCCAGTTTGGTATTGCTTTTTTCTGCATCAGCAAAAGGAGAAACGATGGTGCCAGGGCAGGGTGCCCTATTTTATTTTGGTGAGGCAGAGCCAAAGCTATGTACGAAACGGCATAGACTCCAAAAGGTTTCCCTTGGGCTGAGAGATGGGGAGCCACTTCCGGCGATTTGGGAGCAGACTGCATTGATTACAGCATTGTGGGAGATGGGGTGTGTGACTCTTGACGAATTAGAAATCATACAATTATCTTGACAGCTGTAAGAGTGTTGCTATATAATATAACTCTGTACGCGGAGTCATCCGCGTCATATGTATATTTGGATGAGTTATTTATATATTAGATAAGAAAACCAATCGAGAAAAACATAGTTCTACGGAAAAGAACGAAAAACAAGGAGGGATTCCGGTTGGCAAAGGAATATAGAATGAGCCAAGAACGGCTTGATGAATTAAAAGAAGAGCTGAATTATTTAAAAACAGTACGAGAGAAAGAAGTGGCAGATCAGATCAAAGAAGCTCGTTCCTTTGGTGATTTGTCTGAAAACAGCGAATATGACGAAGCAAAAAATGAACAGGGGAAACTGTATTCCCGTATTGTAGAACTGGGGAACATCTTAGCCCACGCTATTGTGATTGATGAGGAAGATCTCACAACAGACGCCGTTGGTATTGGCAGTCGCGTTACAGTGGAAACCATAGAAGGCGGTGTCAGAGGCAGTTACCAAATTGTTGGGTCCCAAGAGGCTGACCCCATGAATGGCCGTATTTCGGAGGAATCTCCCTTTGGCAAAGCACTTTTGGGGAAAAAGTGTGGAGAGGAAGTATTGGTCAATGCACCTGCAGGAACCATTCATTATCGCATTATTGAAATACAGAAGTAAAAATTTAACAGTGAGATGCACTGTTTGGGGGGCATAAAAGCATGACAGAGAGAGAACAAACGGCGGCACAGGAGGAAAATCTTTCAGAGCTCTTGCAGATTCGGAGAGACAAGTTAAAAGAACTGCAAAAAGAAGGAAGAGATCCTTTTGCAGAAACCAAATATCGGTGCACATCTGACAGCCGAACCATCAAAGAACAGTTTGATACGATGGAAGGCCAAAGTGTGTCTATTGCTGGACGACTGATGAGCAAACGAGGAATGGGAAAAGCCGTCTTTGCCGATTTGCAGGATGGGACAGGCCGTATCCAACTTTACGTTCGAATTGACGAAATGGGCGAAGAAGGTCTGAACCGGTTTAAAAAATACGACATTGGCGACATTGTCGGCGTTGTAGGGGAAGTATTCCGCACCAAGCGGGGGGAAATCTCTGTGCGGACAAAGGAAATCACTCTGCTGTCAAAATCGTTGAATCCTTTGCCAGAGAAGTTCCATGGTTTAACCAGCACAGAACTAAGATATCGGCAGCGGTATGTGGATTTAATTGTCAATCCGGAAGTACGGCGTACCTTTGAAATCCGTAGCAAGATTATCAAAACCATCCGGTCGTATTTGGACGATTTGGGGTATATGGAAGTGGAGACACCGGTGCTCAATACCATTTCCGGTGGTGCTAACGCGCGTCCATTTATCACTCATCACAATACATTAAACATCGACATGTATATGCGAATTGCCACTGAGCTGCACCTGAAACGTCTGGTGGTAGGTGGCATTGAACGTGTCTATGAAATTGGTCGTTTATTCCGCAATGAGGGAATGGACCCCAAGCACAATCCGGAATTTACAACAGTAGAGTTTTATGAAGCTTACGCAGATTATCATGATATGATGGACCGCACCGAAGGGATCTTTGTCAAAGCCGCTCAGGATATTTTGGGAACGACAAAGCTGACGTATCAAGGAGTTGAAATCGATTTAACACCGCCGTTTGCACGAATGACTATGGCAGAAGCTGTGAAAAAATATACTGGTGTGGATTTCATGTCGTTTACAACGGATGAAGACGCAGTAAAGGCTGCTGCATCTATTGGTGTTGAACTGGAGAAAGATGCCACTTGGGGGAATCTCCTCTATGCTTGTTTTGATGAGAAAGTGGAAAGTCAGTTGATTGCACCAGTATTTATTACGGATCATCCGGTAGAGGTTTCTCCACTCGCTAAACGGTGTAAAGATGACAAACGGTTGACCCAGCGGTTTGAATTGTTTATGGTTGGAAGAGAAATGGCCAATGCATTTTCTGAGCTGAATGATCCCATCGACCAAAAGGAGAGGTTCCAGCGCCAAGTAGCTTTAAGAGAAGCTGGCGATGAAGAAGCTGGTATGATGGATAACGATTATATCAATGCGCTGGAATACGGACTTCCACCTACAGGTGGCTGCGGCATTGGCATTGACCGGATGGTGATGTTATATACAGATAGCGCGTCCATCCGTGATGTCATTTTGTTCCCCACAATGAAACCTTTGGATTGAGCATGTTTAGGGGCAGGCTGTAGCCTGCCCCTCCTTGTGTCTTATGCAAATGATATGAAGATATAGCAACGCAGACAAATGGCAGGAAGTGAATTATGGAAAAAATAACCAGCAGAAACAATCCTCTCATTTCTCATTTGCGAAAATTGGGAAGAAGTCGATCCTACCGAAGAGCATGTCGGGAATTTTGCTGTGACGGCTTCAAACTACTGGAAGAAGCCCTCTTGTGGGATGGTGTCGTTCAAACTATTTTAAAAATAGAAAAAGTCCAGTTGCCAGATGGTATTCCCAATACGGTGCGAGTGGTGACAGTTCCGGAGACACTCATGGACTGGGTATCACCTCTTGATCAGTCTCAGGGGCTGCTGTTTACTTGTCAGATGCCAGAAGAACGAATGTTCCAGCCACTACAGGGGAAACAATATGCTGTTCTAGATGGGCTACAGGATCCTGGCAATGTAGGTGCCATTTTGCGCACTGCCGCCGCATTTTCTCTTGATGGTGTTTTCCTTACTGGCCATTGTGCAGATATTTGGAATCCCAAAACCATTCGTGCAACGATGGGGGCTGTTTTTCGAATAGCAGTTTGGGAAGCTTCCTATCTTCAGGTGGCCCAACTTCTGAAAGAGGCAGAAATTCCTTTGTATGGGGCGGCGTTAGGGCCGAACTGTATCACAGTAAAAGGGGCGAACCTTTTACGAGCTGCGGTTGCTATTGGGAGTGAAGGACAAGGACTATCAGAAACGCTACTGTCTCTTTGCGATCAAAGGATCCAAATTCCCATGGATGCTAAATGTGAGTCTCTCAATGCGGCAGTGGCAGCTGGTATTTTGTTTTGGGAGATGAGTCGCAATCAATAGGAATCATCAGGAGGATGTTGTATGGCAACATTAAAGTATTGGCTTTGGCTTACCACGCGAGAAGGGGTGAGCCGTGAGACCATATATAAGGTTGTTACACATTTTGGCACACCGGAAGCTGCTTATGAAGGGGATCAAGAAGCGTATCGAGCGTTAGGAATCTCCCAAGAGGAACAAAATGCCCTTAGCAACAAAGCCATGGCAAGGCCCAATAGGATTTTGGATACCTGTGATCGCATGGGTATTTGGATTATGACATGTCAAGATGCAGATTACCCTGCAAGACTTCGGCATATTTATGATGCGCCTTGTGTGCTTTATGGAAAAGGGAAGCGGATTCATTTTGATGAAGAGCCGGCCATTGCTGTTGTGGGAACAAGAAAATGCAGTTCTTATGGAAAAAAGGTAGCAGCAACTCTTGGCTTTCAACTTGCCTATCGGGGCATGCTGGTTATCTCTGGCTTGGCAAGCGGTGTGGATACTGCGGCTATCGCAGGAGCGCTTCGTGCCGGGGTACCAGTGGTGGGTGTTTTGGGTGGCGGTATTGATGTGGTGTATCCCAGAGAGAATAAAGACCTCTATCGTAAGGTGGCAGAAACAGGGGTATTGCTCAGTGAATATCCACCTGGAACCCGACCTTTAGGGCCACATTTTCCAGTGCGAAACCGGATTATGAGCGGTCTTTCTCTAGGTGTTATTGTGGTAGAGGGCCCTATGAGAAGTGGTGCTCTCATCACGGCGCGACATGCGTTAGAGCAGGGGAGAGATGTATTTGCAGTTCCTGGCAATATCGATTCTCCATTAAGCTTGGGCCCCAATCGATTGCTGCGAGATGGCGCTATCCCCGTTTTACAGGCAGATGATGTGATTGCGGAATATTTTGAGCAGTATCCTACGAAGCTGCGTTTCTCACCGGAAATGATGGGGTATGCGGCACCAAATCAGCAGGAAAAGATTGCTTCTTTCAAAGAGAAGGGATTGGAATCGACAAAAAAAGAGGTTGACAAGAAGGAAACGAAAGATTATATTGACCTCAACGACTCTGCCAATCCGTTTACAGAAGAAGAGCGGATCATTTTGCGGTCTTTAGAGACAAAGCCCATGCAAGTGGATGAGTTGGCTGAACGTACTAAGCTGGTTTCCAGTCAGCTTTTATCCGCACTCACGGTGCTGGAATTGCGGGGTGTGGTGTTGCAAACACCAGGCAAATGCTTTCAGCGAGTCGGCGAAATTCGAGAATAAAATAACCTCTGCCGTGCTCTATTCAAGTGCGGTCAGACAATTTGGAGGAATCCATGGCAAAAACAAACTTGGTCATTGTAGAGTCTCCTGCAAAAGCAAAGACCATTGGAAAATACTTGGGTAATACGTTTAAGGTAAAAGCGTCTATGGGACATGTACGCGATTTGCCAAAGAGTAAATTAGGAGTGGATCTGGAGCATGGATTTGCTCCCGTTTATGAACCGATTAAAGGTAAGGAAGAACTCATAGAAGAGTTACAAAAAGCGGCGGAAGATAGCGAAAAAGTCTATTTGGCAACAGACCCGGACCGGGAAGGAGAAGCCATTTCCTGGCACTTGAAGGAAATGCTCCATTTGCCAGATGATAAAGCACTGCGGGTAACATTTAATGAAATTACCAAGAGAGTGGTAACAGAGAGCATTGCGGCGCCCAGAGCCATTGACCAGAACTTGGTGGATGCCCAGCAGGCCCGTCGAATTTTGGACCGCATTGTAGGATATCAGTTGTCTCCCCTTTTGTGGCGGAAAATTAAGCGAGGGCTTTCCGCTGGTCGTGTTCAGTCGGTGGCCACCCGCTTGGTTGTAGAGCGGGAAGAAGAAATACGAGCTTTTGTTCCCAGAGAGTATTGGTCTTTGGATGCCAATTTAGATCGTATTGCACCTCATATTGGAACATTCTCTGCCCGCTTCCATGGTATCGGAAAAAAGAAGCTAGAGCTGGAAACAGAAGAAGCAGTTAATGAAGTGATTGCTGTTGTAGAACATGCACCTTTTGTAGTGAAGTCTGTCAAAAAAACAGAGAAAAATCGCTCTCCGGCACCTCCTTTTGTAACCTCCACTTTGCAGCAGGAAGCCTCCAACAAATTGGGAATGACCCCCAAACGAACCATGTCCATTGCGCAGCAACTATACGAAGGTGTGGATATTCAAGGGGAAGGTACCATTGGCTTGATTACCTATATGCGAACCGATTCCCTACGTATCTCTCAGGAAGCGTCAGAGGCTGCCAAGCAATTGATCTTGTCCAGATATGGTGCCAACTATTATCCTGAAACGCCAAGGAAATACAAAACACGATCCGGTGCACAAGATGCCCACGAAGCCATCCGTCCCAGTGATGTGAATCTCACGCCGGAACAACTCAAAAAAGATTTGACAAACGATCAATTTCGGTTGTATAAACTCATCTGGAGCCGTTTTTTGGCTTCTCAGATGGTGAATGCTGTGTACGATACCATTTCGGTAGAATTAGAGTCTGGCGGATATTCTTTTCGAACCAGTGGTTCTACCATCAAATTTGCTGGGTTTACTGCTGTGTATGATGAAACCCGTGATGAGGAAAAAGAGGAAAAGCAGGCGTTAATGCTGGATCTGCAAGAAGGGGAAGTAACAAAGCTAAAGAAGTTGGATAAGGAGCAACACTTTACGCAACCGCCAGCCAGATACACAGAAGCATCTTTGATTCGAGCGATGGAAGAGCGAGGGATAGGAAGACCTTCTACCTATGCGCCGACCATTTCCACCATCACAGATCGGGAATATGTAGTCAAAGAGGGGAAAAACCTTCGGCCGACCCCCTTGGGAGAAGTGGTGACAGGTTTGATGCGGGATCATTTCCCCAAAATTGTGGACGTAGATTTCACTGCTAATATGGAGCAGAGTTTAGACCGTGTAGAGGCAGGAGAGCGTGAATGGGAGAGCGTACTGGAAGACTTTTATGATGACTTTTCTAAAACCCTTCAAAAAGCAGAAGAGGATTTAGATGGGGAACGCATTAAAATTCCAGATGAGCCCAGCAACGAGATCTGTGATGTATGCGGACGTCAGATGGTGGTAAAATCTGGACGTTTTGGAAGGTTTTTGGCTTGCCCAGGCTATCCGGAATGCACATTTACCAAACCACTTGTGGTCGAAATGCCAGGCAAATGTCCCCTTTGTGGTGGCAGGATTTTGAAAAAAACTTCCAAAAAGGGCTATGTCTATTATGGATGCGAGAAAAATCCAACCTGCCCGTTTATGCTTTGGGATGTTCCAGTAGCGGATGTATGTCCGGAATGTGGGAAGACCATGTTCAAAAAGCCAGGGCGTGGGAATCAGAAACCATTTTGCATCAATCCAGATTGCCCCAATTTCCTTCCAGAAGAGAAGCGGGGATATCGAAAGCGAAAAGCAAATACCAGTAAAGAAGATGCATCGAAAGAAGAAAAGCCAGAAGAGATAAAAGAAGAAAAGGGTACGGCACCAAAGAAATCGAAAAAGGGTACCGCATCAAGCGCTTCTAAGGCTACAAAATCAACAAAAACAAAAGAGACAGCTTCTTCCAAAGCAAAGACAACTAGGAAGAGAAGCGTGAAAAAAACAGACACAGCAGAAGAAACGGCTTAAACAGAAGTTGAGGGCGAGAGGCGCCCTTCTAAGTGAGAGAGATAGGACAAGACACAATGGAACAAGTAGTGGTAATTGGCGCGGGACTGGCAGGATGTGAAGCGGCTTGGCAGCTTGTAAAACAAGGGATTCCCGTGCGCCTTTATGAAATGAAACCTGGAAAAAAGACACCTGCACACCAGGAAGATGCCTTTGGAGAGCTGGTCTGTTCCAATTCTTTACGGAGCAATCAATTGGAAAATGCTGTAGGTTTGCTAAAAGAAGAGTTGCGACGGATGGGGTCACTCATTATGGAAGCAGCCGACGGAACACGTGTTGAAGCAGGCGGAGCTCTGGCGGTGGATCGACATGCTTTTTCCCGATGGATTACAGACCGCATTTGCAGTCATCCGATGATCACTGTTGTGGAAGAAGAAGTGACAAAGCTTCCATTACAGGGACAGGTGATTGTTGCCTCTGGACCTCTTACTTCAGATAGACTGGCAGAAGAGATTCAGCATTTTTTCGGTGGTGCGGACTATCTGCACTTTTATGATGCGGCTGCACCCCTTGTGACGTTTGAAAGTATTGATATGGATCAAGCCTATTTTGCCTCACGGTACGATAAAGGCACAGCAGATTATATCAATTGCCCGATGACAGAAGAAGAATATCAACGTTTTTGGGAGGAACTGTGCAGCGCCAGAGAAGCAAACGTTCATGGATTTGAGGATCAAAATGTCTTTGAAGGGTGTATGCCCGTAGAAGTGATGGGCAGAAGAGGCCCGGATACATTGCGTTACGGTCCATTAAAACCCAAAGGTTTGCGAGATCCGCGGACAGGAAAAACACCATATGCCGTAGTACAGCTTCGGAAAGACAATGCAGCAGGCAGTATTTACAATTTGGTTGGCTTTCAAACCCATCTGGCTTTTCCAGAGCAAAAAAGGGTGTTTTCTATGATTCCTGCTCTTCGCGATGCTCAGTTTGTTCGCTATGGTGTGATGCACCGGAACACATACCTGGATTCTCCTCGTTTGCTGAACCGGTATTACCAAACATTAAAAGAAGACAGAATAATGTTTGCAGGGCAGATGACAGGAGTAGAAGGGTATGTGGAATCGACCGCTTCTGGTGCCCTTTGCGGTGTAGAGTTGGCACGTCGGCTTTTGGGGAAAGCACCGCTGAATCTACCCAAAGAGACAGCGATTGGGGCATTAGCTGCGTATATCAGTGACAGTACTGTGACAGAGTTTCAGCCGATGAATATCAACTTTGGCCTCATTCCACCATTGGGTTACCGAATACGGGGAAAGAGAGAAAAAAACACAGCCCTTGCTGATCGTGCGCTTCTGATTTTGGAACAATGCCTGAAAGATGGCACGACAGAATAGTGGCAGTTGAGAGGAAATAAGGGGGGATATTGCGATGAAGGTTATTGTAGACGCAATGGGGGGCGACAATGCGCCCCAGGAATTGGTGCGTGGTGCATTGCAGGCGGCCGAAGAAAAGGACTTAGATATTGTTCTCGTAGGCCAAGGAGAAGCACTTTTGGAGGTGCTGGAACAAGACGGGATCAAATCGCTTCCAAAAGGCGTAGAGATTGCCCATGCTCAGCAGGTGATTACGATGGCAGACCATCCTGCCACCGCATTTCGGGAAAAGAAAGATTCCTCCCTTACTGTAGCGTTACAGCTGCTGCGGCGCGGAGAAGGGGACGCCGTGGTCTCAGCAGGTTCCACAGGAGCACTTTTATCAGCGGCTACTCTGATTGTCAAACGAATCAAAGGAATTCGAAGAGCTGCATTGGCACCATTGGTACCCAATCGGCAAGGGGGAATGATTCTGATTGACTGTGGTGCGAATGTAGAATGTACGCCGGAATATTTGATGCAATTTGCCTATTTGGGAAGTGTATATGCAGAGCGAGTATTAAACCGCCCAGAACCACGAGTTGGACTTTTGAATATTGGAACGGAAGCTACCAAAGGCACCTTGCTGTATCAAGAGACGTATCGTTTGCTGAAGGAAGCAAACGAAGAAGGAAAGATTCATTTTGTAGGCAATGTAGAAGCACGAGAAGCGGTGCTTGGTGCTGTGGATGTGTTGGTGGCAGATGGATTTTCTGGTAATATTATGCTTAAAACGATGGAAGGAACAGGGCTGTTTTTAGCTGGCGAGATCAAGAAGATTTTTCAAAAAAATGCCAAATCCAAATTAGCCTATCTGGGTATCAAAGATGGTATGGCTGATTTTCGAAAATTGTTGGATTATCGTGAAACAGGGGGAACGGCACTTTTAGGCATTTCTAAGCCCGTGATCAAAGCCCATGGATCCAGTGATGCTCTAGCGATTCGAAACGCCATTTTCCAGGCAGCGACGTTGGCAGATTCTGATATGATTTCGGATGTAGTGGAAGGAATGGCTTCCATGCGCTTGGACAACAAATCAGAGCCGGGAGTGGAAAACGAAAAAAACTATTGACACAATGGTAGAATGTGCATATTATTTTATTGATCAATGAATCGTGGAGTTCGAGTTTCGAGTTTAGAGTAAAAGTGGGAGTGATAAAATGATTTTCGAAAAAGTATGTGAGCTCATCGCAGAACAGTTTTCTGTTGATGTCAGCACCATTACAATGG
>CAWVKD010000034.1:0-39092 GCA_963929765.1 Clostridia bacterium
GAACCTGGGATTTATTTGCCTGGCCGTTTTGGTGTGCGGATTGAGGATGTTCTATACCTCCGGGAAGAGGGATGTGAAAATCTTACACATGCTCCTAAAAATCTCTATATTATTGATTAAAAAATGAAAAAACCCTGTTGACAAGTGGAAATGATGAGGTATACTAATATCATAGTAATTTGATGTGTTATATATTATATTCAATATCAAATCAATAAAATGATACAATCCAGAAACGGAGTGAAGTTATATGGTATATGCAGATCATGCTGCTACGACAGCGGTTTCTGAAACAGCATTCCAGGCAATGTTGCCTTATTTCAAAGAACAGTACGGGAATCCTTCTGGTATTTATCAAGTGGGGCGCGTGGCGAAACAAGGGCTGAATGCAGCCAGAGCAAAAGTAGCAAAAGCCATTGGTGCTATGCCGGAGGAGATCTACTTTACAGGTGGTGGTAGCGAAGCAGACAACTGGGCGCTCAAAGGTGTGGCTGAATTAAAAAAAGAAAAAGGCCGTCATATCATCACCACCCAAATAGAGCATCATGCGCTGCTCCATACGGCCCAGTGGTTGGAAAAACAGGGGTTTGAAGTCACATATCTTCCTGTTGATATGTTAGGAAGAGTGACGCCAGAATCTGTCTCCAAAGCCATACGAGAGGATACGATTTTGATTTCAGTTATGACAGCCAGCAATGAAATTGGCACCATTGAGCCCATTGCTGCAATAGGAGCTTTGGCTCGAAAACATGGCATTTTATTTCATACCGATGCGGTTCAGGCGGTTGGCCACATCCCTGTTGATGTGAATGACATGAATGTGGACTTGCTGTCTTTATCAGGCCATAAATTTGGTGGACCAAAAGGCGTGGGCGCCTTGTATATTCGAAAGGGTTTGCGACTGCCGCCATTTATCCATGGTGGTGGACAGGAACAGGGGATACGAGGTGGCACAGAAAATGTGGCAGGTTTTGTAGGAATGGCTGCTGCATTGGAAGAGTCCGTTGCTCATATGGAAGAAAACCAGAAGAAAGTTTCTGCTTTGCGGGATCGATTGATTGATGGTTTATTGAAGATCCCTTATGCAGCATTGACAGGAGATCCAGTCAATCGTCTTCCAGGGATTGCTTCTTTTGTCTTTGAGTGTGTAGAAGGGGAATCTATGGTTTTGATGTTGGATCAAGCCGATATTTGCGCTTCTTCTGGATCTGCATGTTCCTCTGGTTCCTTAGATCCCTCCCATGTGTTACTTGCAATTGGTTTGTCTCATGAAGTATCCCATGGATCTCTGCGCTTATCTCTGGGCGCAGAGAATACCGAAGAAGATATCGATTTTATTTTAGAACGTCTTCCCAAGGTCATTGCCCGGTTGAGAGAGATGTCTCCTCTGTGGGAGGAGAAGCAAAAGGAGGTATAGTTGATGTATTCGGAAAAAGTGATGGACCATTTCAGCAATCCCAGAAATGTAGGCGAGATTGCAGATGCCAACGCCATTGGCCAGGTAGGCAATGTGAAGTGTGGCGATATTATGAAGATTTATATGAAAATTGATGATAACGAAGTGATCCAAGATGTCAAGTTCAAAACATTTGGGTGTGGGGCGGCAGTTGCCACCTCTTCTATGGCAACGGAACTGGTAAAGGGAAAAACGGTGAAAGACGCCCTCTCATTGACCAATCAGGCAGTGGCAGAGGCACTGGACGGGCTGCCTCCTGTGAAGATGCATTGCTCTGTTCTGGCTGAAGAGGCTATCAAGGCAGCTATCAGCGATTATTATGTCCGGCAAGGCGTGGACCCGGTTCCCATTGTGGGATGCAATATGGACTGTGAGGCATGCCATCATATGCACGAGTAAATCAAATGGCGTTGGGCAAAAAGGTAGGTGAATTCAAGTGAAAATATCTACAAAGGGGCGGTATGCCTTGCGTTTTATGGTAGACTTAGCGCTCCATTATGGACAGCAATACATTCCTCTCAAAGAAGTTGCGCAGCGCCAAGGGATATCAGAGAAGTATTTAGAGCAAATTGTTCCAGCATTAAATAGAGCAGGGTTTGTCCAGAGTATCCGCGGCTCCCAAGGGGGATATCGGCTGGCACGGCCACCGGAAGCATATTCGGTAGGTATGATTATTCGCCTGATGGAAGGACAGCTGGCACCTGCACCGTGTGCCAGTCAGCATGATCATAACGAGTGTCCTATGGCTGATCAATGTGTTACAGCAGGTGTTTGGGAAAAGATCCGGGAAGCGGTAGACGATGTGGTAGACCATATCACATTGGAAAATCTGGTAACGGAATATTATACCAAAATTGGAGAAAAGCAATCGAAATAGCAAATGGGGATTCCAATTGGAATCCCCATTTTTTAAAGTTTATAGTATTGTTTTACCGGAGTACCCGCACACGCAGCACACCGCCAATAGCACGGATTTCATCTACAACGCGGTCGTGGACTCGGCTGTTCAAATCCACCAGAGTATAAGCGTAATTGCGTTTGGAGTGGTTCATCATATTTTCTACATTGATGTCTTCTGCAGAGAGTACTGCCATAATAGAGGCCAGCATATTGGGTACATTACGGTGGATGATACCCATACGGATGATCCCAGAACGGTCCATGGATACATTAGGCAGGTTAACAGAATTTCGGATATTTCCGTTTTCCAAATAATCTTTCATCTGCTCAACAGCCATGACAGCACAGTTTTCTTCACTCTCTGGACTGGAAGCACCAAGATGAGGGATAGCAACTACATTTTTGGCCATCACAATTTTATTGTTGGGGAAGTCAGTGATATAGCTTGCCACTTTTTCTGCTTCCAAGGCGGCAATGATATCATCATCCACCACCAACTCGCTGCGAGCCAGGTTCAAGATTCTCACATGAGGCTTCATCATTTGAATAGACTCTGCATTGATCATTCCCTTGGTTTCTGGGGTCAAAGGCATATGCAATGTGATATAATCGCAATTTTTAAAAATCGTGTTCAGATCCATAGCGCGATGCACAGCGCGCGAGAGACGTAGTGCAGAGTCTACAGATAAAAACGGGTCATAACCGTAAACTGTCATACCCAATTTGGTTGCAATATTGGCTACCTGAACACCAACCGCGCCCAGACCCAAAACACCCAGCGTTTTTCCACTGATTTCAGGGCCTACAAAAGCGGATTTTCCTTTCTCGACAGCGGTAACAATATCAACACCCTGCTTTGCCTGTTCCTGCACCCAATCTGCACCACCCAAAATGTTCCGGGATGCCAGCAGCAGAGCACACACTGTCAGTTCTTTGACAGCATTGGCGTTGGCACCAGGCGTGTTAAAAACAACAATGCCTGATTCCGAGCAACGATCAATAGGAATGTTGTTCACACCAACACCTGCTCGTGCAATCGCACGAAGAGAGGGCGAGAATGTATAATTTTGCATATCAGCGGAACGAACCAAAATGCCGTCGGGATCTTCCATTTCGTTCCCTACAGTGAATCGTTTATTGTCCAGAAGGGCAAGCCCTGTAGGACTGATTTTATTAAGTGTTTGAATGCGATACATGCTATTCCTCCAAAAGCAAATTGATAGTTTTAGATATTATGTTTCAAAATCAATAATATTGAGGATCTATATAAATCATCATTGGGTTTAGCTATTTTATATGATTTTGCTCGAAAACGCGAATAAAGTCAGCCAGTGCAGCAACGCCTTCTGGCGGCATAGCATTATAAATGGATGCGCGCATTCCGCCAACAGAACGGTGTCCTTTTAAATTGACAAATCCGGCTTTTGCAGCTTGATTAGCAAACATAGCGTCTAATTCTGGATCAGGGCTGCGGAAGGTGACGTTCATGTTGGAACGAGAGCCTTTTTCTGGAACAATGGAAAAAAGTTTACTTTCTTCGAGACACTCATATAAAAGTGCTGCTTTCTCTTCATTTCTCTTTTGCAATGCTTTCAGACCACCCAATTTTTCTACCCAGTCTAGAACAAGGCCGAGAATATAGATGTTATAGCAAGGAGGTGTGTTGTACATAGAGTCATTTTTGATCATGGTGGCATAATCCATCATGACAGGGGTATAGGGCAAGGCGTTTCCTGCTAGATCATTGCGGATGATCACAACAGTTAAACCAGCAGGAGCCATATTCTTTTGTGCACCGGCATAAATTATGCCATATTTGGATACGTCCACTGGTTTGGATAAAATGTTAGAAGACATATCGCAAACCAGAGGTACATCCCCTGTTTCCGGAACGTAGTCCCATTCAGTTCCATAAATAGTATTATTGGCACAATAATGGAAATAGGATGCATTGGGATCCAATTTCAAGTCTTTTTGACGTGGAATATACGTGTGATTTTTGTCTTTGGAAGAAGCCGCAATATTAACTTTGCCATATTTTTTGGCCTCTTCAGCTGCTTTGTTGGAAAAATTACCTGTGATGGCATAATCTGCACTGCCTGTCTTCGTAATCAAATTCATTGGGACCATGGCAAATTGCAAACTGGCGCCACCTTGTAAAAAAAGTATCTTATAATTGTTGGGGACATTCATAACACGCCGAAAAGAAGTCTGCACACTTTCAAAGATACGTGCATAGACATCGCTTCGGTGACTCATTTCCATGACAGACATCCCGGTTCCTTTGTAGTTGCTCATTTCTGCGCTTGCTTGATTAAGCACCTCTTCCGGCAACATGGAAGGGCCTGCTGAAAAGTTAAAAATACGTGCGGTTCCCATTTGAATCAAAGCCCCTTTTCTTATTCGGGGAAAGCCCCGGTTTATTTTTGTAGTTTCCCTTTTTTTGTGAAAAAATTGTATGAAACAAGAAGAAAAATGGGCGCTGGTCGATTACCCGCGCCATTTTAGCACCAAATTTTCACAGAAAAGAGAATAAAAAAGGATTGCAATTTCACTATAATGCTGTAATATTATATCGGAAAAGGCGGTGTACTGTCAATGATGAACACGACAAAAAGACCCCCTTCCTCTCTGCTTTCCTTGTGAAAGTTGAAATCCTTCTAAAATTTCCAAAAAATTTTTCAAAATTTTTTGGAAATTATCCTTAACTTTTTATGCAATCTGTGTTACAATGACCAAGTTGAGGGCTCATCTGTGGAAGGATATCAAAAGACATAAAAACAGGAACCTTGTCGCAGAAGGGAAATAACCAGGTGCGATGTTTCGGTTTATAACACCACTTCCGTGTTTTCTTTTCCTATAGTTAATAGCACAATGTTTCGTTATGTGTTGTCGCGAAGAGGGCAAAACAGCAAACAGTCATCACATTATGAATGTAATGTGAAATGGAGTATTGCAGAAAGAACTTTTACCGCTATAGGCTTGTGGTTCGCAGCAGTAAAGGACGTGCTGCTTTCAGATGGTAAGAGATCTGCAAAAGTGAAGAGAAATGGGAGAGGACAGGAAGTATGTTTGGCCGGGATGGCTGTATCGTGTAGTGTCAAGAGGGCTGTACATATACTTGACATTGGCAAGGCAAAGGATACTGTTTTCGAATTGACAGATGTGTTGAGAGAGGCAGGGCGAAGCCTATCAGACGAGCCTTGAAAATGGGTTAAAGGCTGCCTGCCCGGTACTGTATCCACAAAAGCTGGCAATGAAGTGCGTTTTGGATGGAAAGGCGTGTTTTTTGAAAAATGGCACTCTTTTTCAAAAAGCGACGAATTTCCTTGGGCAACCAGAGCGACACCAGAGCCGTAGTGGGAATACGACGTCCGCCAATCCAAATGACCTGTTTTGGAAGAAATCTGTAGATCCATGAGAAGAGTCAAGTAGAATTTTCTGACGGAAACAGGGAAGTGCATCTAGGGAAGCTAGTAAAGAAGCTCTTAAAAATCATAGAAAAATGAGGAGGAAAAAGCTTGAACGAATTATTTGACTACACGGTGACAGATAAAGTCATCGAGAAGTATGGCGCGAAGCCCAGCTCCACCATTGCGATCCTTCAGGGGATTCAAGAAGAGTATCGTTATTTGCCAAAGGAAATTTTCCCGTATGTGGCAAAGAAATTAGGATTGAGTGCCGCTAACATTTACAGTGTTGCAACATTCTATGAAAATTTCTCTTTGGAGCCCAAGGGAAAGTATGTTATCAAAGTATGTGATGGTACTGCATGTCACGTAAGAAAATCCACTCCTATTTTGGCGAAGCTGAGAGAAGTTCTCGGTCTGTCTGACCGTAAACACACCACAGACGACCTCCTTTTCACTGTGGAAACAGTGTCCTGTCTGGGCGCTTGCGGACTTGCTCCGGTACTCACAGTAAATGACAAGGTGCACCCGGCGATGACACCGGAAAAAGCTGAGGAACTTTTGACACAATTAAAGGAGGAAGCATAAATGCTGACACTGACAAGCAGAGAAAGTTTAAAGAAGCTTCGTGAAGACAGTCGTGCAGCACTGGAAGCGGAGAAGAAAAAGATTCTGGTTTGCGCTGGTACAGGCTGTGTTTCTGGCGGTTCTTTGCAGATTTATGATAAATTAATTGAGTTGATGAAAGAGCGCGATATTCCTTGCGCTGTAGAATTAGATTATGAAGAGACTTCCCACCATGATACAGTTGGCATGAAAAAGAGCGGATGCCATGGCTTCTGCGAGATGGGCCCTCTGGTTCGCATTGAGCCCCAAGGTTGGCTGTACACTAAGGTGAAACTGGAAGACTGCGAAGAGATCATTGAAAAAACCATTATGAAGGACGAGCACATTGAGCGCTTGGCCTATCAAAAGGGTGGCATTATACGTCCCAAGCAGGAAGAAATTCCGTTCTATGAAAAACAAACTCGTATCGTTCTGGAACATTGTGGACATATCGACGCTGACTCTATCATCGAATACATTGCTATCGGTGGCTACTCCGCATTGGAAAAGGCTCTCTTTGACATGTCAGCTGACGACATTGTTAACGAAATTTCCAACTCCAACTTGCGTGGCCGTGGCGGCGGCGGTTTCTTAGCTGGAACCAAATGGTCCCAGGTGAAACGCCAAAAGGCAGAACATAAGTACATCGTCTGCAATGGTGACGAAGGTGACCCCGGTGCTTTTATGGATAGAAGCATCATGGAAGGTGACCCCCATCGTATGCTGGAAGGCATGATGATTGCAGGTGTTGCTTGTGGTGCTGAAGATGGTTACATCTATGTCCGTGCAGAGTATCCTATGGCTATTGCAAGACTGCAAAATGCTATTAAACAAGCAGAAGAAATCGGCATTTTGGGTGACAACATTCTGGGTACCGGCTTCAATTTCCATATGCACATCAACCGTGGTGCTGGCGCATTCGTTTGCGGCGAAGGTAGTGCACTGACTGCTTCCATTGAAGGTAAACGTGGTATGCCACGTGTAAAACCTCCTCGTACAGTAGAACACGGCTTGTTCTATTCCCCAACTGTTCTGAACAATGTTGAAACTTTTGCAAACGTTGCTCACATCATCCTCAATGGATCCGAGTGGTATAAGAGCATTGGACCAGAAAAGAGCCCGGGAACCAAGGCATTCGCTTTGACCGGTAATATTGAAAACACTGGTTTGATAGAAGTTCCTATGGGAACAACGCTGAGAGAAGTTATTTATGAAGTTGGTGGCGGCGTTCGCGGCGGCAAAGACTTTAAGGCAGTTCAGATCGGTGGACCGTCTGGCGGCTGTTTGACCAAAGAACACTTCGACCTGCCTCTGGACTTTGACTCTTTGAAAAAAGTGGGCGCAATGGTTGGTTCCGGCGGCCTGGTTGTTATGGATGAAGATACCTGTATGGTAGAAGTGGCCCGTTTCTTCATGAATTTCACCCAGAACGAATCTTGCGGAAAGTGTGTACCTTGCCGTGAAGGTACCAAGAGGATGCTAGAGATCTTAGAGAGAATTGTCAGAGGCGAAGGCAAAGAAGGCGACATCGAATTGCTGGAAGACCTGGCAGACACCGTTTCTTCCACTGCACTGTGCGGCTTGGGTAAAACGGCTCCTAACCCGGTTAAGAGTACTATTAAATACTTCCGTGACGAATATGAAGCACACATCTTTGATAAGCGTTGCCCGGCAGGTGTATGCCGTAAGTTAAAGAGAATCTACATTGATCCTGAACTCTGTAAGGGCTGCTCCAAATGTTCCAAGACATGCCCGGCAGGCGCTATTTCTGGTAAGATCAAAGAACCGTTCAAGATCGATCCGTCTGTCTGCATTAAGTGCGGCGCTTGCATCAATGTATGTCCGTTCAATGCGATAAAGGAGGCTTAAAACGTGGAAAATAAAGACTATATGCTGGTTGACGGTAAGCAGGTAGCCATCGAAGGCGAAAAAAATATTTTAGAGCTGGTACAAAAAATTGGAATCGAGCTGCCTACTTTCTGTTATCATCCTGAATTATCTATTTTTGGTGCCTGTCGTATGTGCGTTGTAGAGACCAGCAGAGGGTCCATGGAAGCCTCCTGCTCCACACCGCCTAAAGCTGGTATGGAAATCTACACCAATACCCCGCGCCTGAGAAAATATCGTCGTGTTCTTTTGGAACTCTTGCTGTCCAACCACTGCCGTGATTGTACAGCATGTCAGAAGAGCGGCCATTGCAAATTGCAGGATTACGCCATGCAGTATGGCGTTAGAAACTTCCGGTTCAAGAATCTGAGAACCGAGTATGAAATTGATGATTCTTCTCCTGCTATCATCAAAGATCAAAGCAAATGTATCCTCTGCGGCGAATGCGTTCGTATGTGTAACGAAATTCAGACCGTTGGCGCCATTGATCTGAGCAACAGAAGTTCCAGAGCATCTGTCAGCACCTTCTTTGAAGAACCTTTGTCAGAATCTGGATGCGTTGCATGCGGTCAATGTACAGTTGTATGCCCCACTGGTGCTTTGGTGGAAAGAGATGACACTGATGCTGTTTGGGCTGCATTGGCAGATCCCACGAAGCATGTAGTAGTTGGTCCTGCTCCGTCTGTTCGCGCTACTTTGGGTGAATGTTTCGATTACGACATTGGAACAAACGTAGAAGGCAAAATGGTTGCAGCTCTCCGTAAACTGGGCTTTGACAAAGTGTTTGATGTAGATACTGCTGCTGACTTTACCATTATGGAAGAAGGCACCGAGTTCTTGCATCGCTTGAAAGAGGGCGGAACATTGCCTCTTCTGACCAGTTGCTCCCCCGGTTGGATCAACTTTGTGGAACAGTATTATCCTGACATGTTGGATAACGTTTCATCTTGTCGTTCTCCCCAGGGTATGTTCGGCTCTCTTGTGAAGTCCTACTATGCAGAGAAGGCCGGCATTGACCCGAAAGATATTGTGGTTGTTTCCATCATGCCTTGTACTGCCAAAAAGTATGAGTGCAAGAGAGAGGAAATGCGTCTGGCAAACGGTACAATGCCAGTAGATATTTCCATTACCACCCGTGAGTTGGGCCGCATGATTGATCAGGCTGGCATTGATTTCGTCAACCTGGAAGCAGAAGAATTTGATCCAATGCTGGGTATCTCCACTGGTGCATCAGTTATCTTCGGTGCAACCGGAGGCGTTATGGAAGCTGCTCTGCGTACTGTGGTTGAAATTGTAACTGGCAAAACTCTTGACAGTGTTGACTTTAAAGAAGTCCGTGGCATGGAAGGCATCAAAGAGGCAACTTATGAACTGCCTGGAAAGACCGTTCGTGTTGCTGCTGTTTCCGGCTTGGGCAATACCCGTAAGGTTCTGGACGGTATCAAGTCTGGTGAACTGAATTATGACTTCGTAGAAGTTATGTGCTGCCCGGGTGGCTGTGTCAACGGCGGCGGTCAGCCCTATCAGCCTACCGCTCTGGAATATGTATCCAGACGGGAGAAACGTGCAGAAGGCTTGTATGGCCAAGACCGTAACATGCCGTTGCGCAAGAGCCATGAGAGCCCCATTGTGGATACCGTTTACAAAGAGTATCTGGGTGAAATTGGCGGCCATAAAGCCCATGAGCTGCTGCATACCCATTATATTGCAAGACCCAGATATCAATAAAAAAAGCTATTTTCCCCCTCGTTGGCAGGCGTTTCTGTAGAAACGCCTGCCAATTTATTTGTAAAAAAGAAGGGACAAAAGGAGAAAAATGTGATAAAATATCTGCTAGGGCAAATTTTCTTTTGTTCTTATTTTAATAGATGGGCGTGATCAAAGTGAAAGATACAGCACAGGTCAGAAGCAACGGAATGTTGATTTTGACAGCACTTATTTGGGGGGTTGCATTTGTTGCCCAAAGTGTTAGCATGGATTACATCGGCCCCTTTACGTTTAATGCAATACGTAATTTCATTGGAGGATTGGTATTGATTCCCTGTATCGCATGTCTTGATCATCTGGGCCGGAAGAAGGAGCAAATAGCAACTGACCAGATACAAATGCAAAAAAAACATGGAGGGAAAAAACTGATCCTAGGTGGTATCTCCTGTGGTGTGGCGTTGGCAGTGGCCAGCTCCCTTCAGCAATTTGGCATTGCCCAAACCACAGTGGGCAAAGCAGGTTTCATTACAGCACTCTATATTATCCTTGTTCCTATTTTAGGAATTTTTTTAAAAAAACGAGTTTCTGCTTTGGTGTGGCTTAGTGTCCTCATTGCTACAGGCGGTATGTATCTCCTTTGTATCACGGAATCTTTTACCATTGGAACAGGCGACCTTTTGGTGATGGCCTGTGCACTGTGCTTTTCTATTCATATTCTTTTAATTGATCATTTTTCACCCTTTGTTGACTGTGTTCGTATGTCCTGTATTCAATTTTTTACCTGCAGCATATTATGTGCGATTCCCATGTTTTTGTGGGAACATCCTCAAATTCCTGACATTTTATCCGCTTGGTTGCCCATCTTATACGCTGGCGTCCTTTCTTGCGGTGTAGCCTACACGTTGCAGGTGGTTGCACAAAAAAACACCAATCCGGTGGTAGCATCTTTGCTGCTGAGTTTGGAATCTGTTTTTTCTGTGCTGGCAGGCTGGGTGATTTTAGGAGAGCAACTTTCTGTTCGGGAACTATTAGGATGCGGTTTGACCTTCTGTGCAATTATTTTGGCCCAAGTGCCAGATTTCAAAACATCCCACTCCTGTCGTACCATCGAACAGTAAATGAATATCCACTGAGAAAGCCATAGCGTCTCTTCAGGTGAAGGAACCCAAAGGCCCCAGAAAGAGTATACTCTTTCTGGGGCCTTTTTGTGGGGCAAAAAGTCTATTGAATGTGAACATGGTTGTTGATGTGATCTTTGCAGTAACAGTAATATCCGTTGCATTTTGAACAATAACGAAATTCCATATCAGGATAATCTGTGTCTGTTTTTCCACAAACAGCGCATTTATGCAGATATCCCTTATGCTCTTTGGCAGCTTTTGCGGCAGAATGAAAATGGACAGTTCGGGAAGAAGGACGGCGCCTTATAGCGTTTCGAGCAATCTGTATGAGCTCCCCACCAAAGAAGAGAAAATAGTTGAGAAGGGCAATCACAGGGATGATTTTGTAGACAGCAGGCGAGAGCCGAATGATATCTAAAAGGAAATACGCAGCATCTAGCCAGGCCAGCCATTTGATTTTAATAGGGATAACAAAGAAGAGAAGCACTTGCATATTGGGATAGAGAGAAGCGAAAGCGAAGAACATAGAAAGATTTAAATAGTGGGCACTAAGTCCAATGAGGGGATGACCAGAAAACAGTCCAACGAGGAACCCACCTACAATATGGAATAGAATACCAGAGAGATAGAATATGGTGAATTTTGGTGTTCCCCACTCCCGTTCCAGTGTATTACCAATAAAATAATAGAAATAAAGAGAGATGGCAGTGAGAAATGGGTTTCCAGAAATAGGGAAAAAAATAAAAGTGATCAGACGCCAGACCTGTCCTTGTAAAATAAGCTGAGGGGAGAAGAGAAGATAGCCGGTAAACAGCCCTGTGCGGTCGATCATTGCCAGTATGTAGACAATGATGTTTCCCGCTACAATCCAAAGCATCAAATTGGGAATGCCAAACCTGGGATGCTTATAGCAAAACCGATCCAGTTTGCGGTTGAGAGCGCTCAAATCATTTCCTCCTTTTTGGCAGATTCATTGCCATGTATAATGTATTTATTTTACCTCTTTTATAAAGGGAAGTCTATAACAATCTATGAATATTACGAAGTCAGCCAACAAGCCGTTGTCTTAAAAAAAACAGCGGCTTGTTGGCGTTTTGAACCAGTAGTGGTAGTAGAGAAGGATTTTTCAGAACACCAGAAATATTTCGACAAATAGCGACAGAGGGGATGTCCTATAATTTCGGGAGGTTTATAGTACGCTAAAAGGTTGCAATAGGGAGGAAAAAGAGGATGAAACGTCTCATTTCTATTTTTTTGTTGTTATGTGTCATTTGTGCAGGATGTGGAACAACACCTGTTTTAGAAAGTCTGCCACCAACCGAATCGGCGTTTCTATCAGAAGGCAAAGCAGCGATTACACTTCCTTCCTCGGTGCCTGAAAATTCTACTTTTGAAATTCATTTTATTGATGTGGGACAGGCAGATGCCACACTCGTTTTATGTGACGGATATAGTATGTTAATTGATGGGGGCAATAGGGAAGACAGCAGCCTGATTGTAGCCTATTTGAAAAAGTGTCATGTTGATTATTTGGACTATATGATTTGTACCCACCCTCATGAAGATCATGTGGGTGGATTATCTGGTGCACTCAATGCCTGTTCCGTTGGTTGTGTGATAGCGCCTACCAATACATATGATTCTGATGAATTCCAACATTTTCTTCACTATGTAGAAGAGCAGGGGTTGGAGATTACTTTGCCAGAGGTGGGGACGTATTATGCATTGGGAAACAGTAGCTTTCAAATTCTTGCACCACAGCTACAAGAAGAAGTAAGTGAGAATAATTCCTCGATTGTGTTACGCATTGTATATGGCAATACTTCTTTTTTGTTAACTGGTGACGCAGAGCGAGAGTCAGAAGTAAGTATACTCAATTCAGGGTACGATTTGGAGTCTACCGTGCTTAAAGTAGGACATCACGGAAGTGACACTTCTACTTCTTATGTTTTTTTGCGGGAGGTAATGCCTCAATATGCTATCATCTCGGTTGGCAAAGACAACCCCTATGGCCACCCAGACGAAGAGGTCCTCAGTCGTTTGCGAGATGCAGAGGCCACCGTATATCGGACAGATCGGAATGGAGATATTATTTTACAAAGCGATGGAGAAACCATACAGATCAAGACTGAAAAACAAGAATCATCTCAGCAGCCATCACAGACAGTGCCAGGAGAAGTGTCATATATTGGGAATATAAACTCCAAAAAATTTCACAATCCCGATTGCTCATCTTTGCCGGCGCAGGAAAACCAAGTCTTTTTCTCTACACGAACAGAAGCAGTGGAAGAAGGGTATACACCCTGTGGCAGATGTCAGCCATAAGAACCGTATGTATGGTTTTTCAATATATAAAACAACGGGACGCAGTTCTTTTTTTCTGTGTCCCGTTGTTTTATGGAAAAAATATGAAGATGTCTTGCGCTTTTATTGCCTTATGTAGACGATCCATCTCCAAAACATTTTGAACAAGGCTCCTTTTTCAATGCTTGTGCTTCTTCAAGTGTTAGCTCAATTACATTGGATTTATCTTTGATATACATGCATCCGGCTTTGTGAAACTTTTGGCCTGCACTTGCAATATACACGATGGTGTTAGGATCGGATGGGATCTCCTTTGCCATTTCTTCTCTGGGGGAAGTGGCGGGCGTGAGAGAAAATGAGTTGTTTTTTTCCAAAGCAAACCAGGAGTAGAAAAACAAAGAGGCAAATAAAATGCATAATGCAAGAACGGCCAATAAGGAAGCAGTCCGTTTCGCAACTGATGTTTCTACAGGAGAATGGTGTTTTAATAAACAGCAAAATTCAAAATAGTTTGCCTGGGCCTCTTCTGATGCACTCATCTGTTTTAAGTCGTGATGCAAGAGGATATGGCCCATTTCGTGTAGAAGCAAGCGGAGCTGATTGCTTTCGGATCCTTTGTCTGTGCAAATAAAAATGAGTTTTACTTCTTCAGCATCCACAGCGAAGGACTGTTTCCCGTAAGCAAATGACTCCAATTTCAAGCAACTTAATATAACATGATCAAAAGGTTGAATACTCCAACCAATAGACTGCAAAAATGCGGTGAGACTCGAAACGGAAAATTCAGGAACTTGGGCTCTTAATTTGGCAATTTCATGATCAATTGCGATGATATGATCCATGGTTACTCCATCTACACTTAACAACTTGGCGCGCGCCTGATCTTGTGCAGATTGAAAGCTATGTTTCACGAGCTTTCTCCAACAGTTTTTTCAATTCTTTGATTTCCCGTTTTGTAAGTTGGACAGAGGTAGAATCGCCTCCATAGGCACCTGCGCCAATGGTAACCTTTTGATTTTCATCAAAATATTTATATCGCGCTATAAACATCAAGTTGTATTGTTCTTCTTTGGAAAGGTGAGTGTAAATTTCTATCAGCTCTTTTACCTCTCTTGAAAGATGTTCTTCCCACTCGATTCCTACTGCATTTGTTCCTTCTCTCCCTAGGAGATAATCGGTAGATACATGAAAAAAGTCGGCTACTTTAAGTAACTTGTCAGTATTGGGAGAAGCACGATCCCATTTTACAATGGTTCCATTGCCAAATCCCAAGGCTGCTTCTAAAACAGGTAAGCTCATCCCTTTCTGTTTTGCCAATTCGCGGATTCTGTCTCGTAAATTCATGGTTACACCGCTTTCTGTAAAAAAAACAAAAAAATGATTGATAAAAGGATTTAAATCATGTAAAATATGATAAAATGCGAATTAAATCTTCTTGACCGTAAGAGAAAATGGCAAAATAATCTCAAATATAATAGTAAATCATTATTATACTGGTCCTTGTTTCATAATAGATTATAGTCTAGTAGATGTCAAGAAAAAGTTCAATTAAGGGAAGTGACGTTTATGCTGTATGAAACCATCAAAAAGTTGTGTGAAAGAGATAAAATACGGATTACACAGCTAGAACGAGCCTGCGGATTTGCAAATGCAACCGTTCGAAAGTGGGAAAACAGCTCTCCAAGCGTAGAAAAATTGAAAAAAGTAGCAGATTATTTTCACGTTTCTGTTGACTACCTTCTTGGAAGCGATACATATCCATTGTCTGAAGAAGCGTTGAAATTTGCAGAGCAATTTGACACACTACCCGAGCATAAAAAGATGTTGTTGTTGGCTTGTTTATACTATTTGGCCAAAACATAAAAGAGATGAAAAAAGACTTCTTCCTATCCAGGTTGGGGAGTGGAAGAAAAACATAGATTGCCAAAAGAGTCGAAGAAAGGGAGAGAATGTCAGATGTTTAAAAAGAAACTAAAGTTGAGAGCGTTGCGGGTTAATGCAGGATTGACAAGAGAAGAAGCGGCCATTGCTCTTTCTGTGTCATGTCAAACGTTGTCGAACTATGAAAATGGCATTACCTATCCAGATGTCCCGGCGATTGAACGGATCAAAAAACTGTATGGTGTCAGTTATGAAGACATTGAATGGAGAATGTTTGATGAAGAAGATACCTGCCCTATGGCGATCTGGTAAAAGACTAAGAAGAATCCATAGAGAGATCCTTTTTTGAAGTAAGAAGATGGTGCCTTCATACATGGAAGGTACCACTCAGGACAGAGAGCTATATCATGTTATATATCAATGGAGTGATCCATACCTTTTTGTACTTAGCCAAGAGATTTTATAAATCTTGAATGTGGTCTTACCATATGAGAAAAAGGCTTTCGTTAAAAAAACAACAGCAGTTGCACTTTTTGCAACTGCTGTTGTTTGGCGGAGAAGGAGGGATTTGAACCCTCGCACGCTTTAACACGCCTACTCCCTTAGCAGGGGAGCCCCTTCGGCCACTTGGGTACTTCTCCAAGCCGAATGATATGGCAATACAAGTTCCTATCTCAACAAAAGTGGAATTTTATGGCGGAGAGAGAGGGATTCGAACCCCCGGCCCTTTCGGGTCACTGGTTTTCAAGACCAGCTCCATAAACCACTCGGACATCTCTCCGTTTCGGAGAATGGACTGAGCCAACAGATACTTTAATACCATACCACAGAACATCCCGTTTGTCAACGGAGAAATGAAAGAAATACCCCAAATATTTGAGGTGTAGGGATCCTGCTTTTGAGGACTCGCTATGAGACAAATAGAAGAATTTATGGTATACTGAAATTGCCTAGAATTGCTTTCAATATGGATGTTAGACAGATGTTAGGTTCTAGAAAGAGCGGTTTTGTGATTTGTCTTATTATTGTCACTGGGAAGAGTCCAGAGAAAAATCTTCTGGAGAAAATGTAGATTTGGGAGCCGATGTGGGAGGAGGCGGTGTGCGGAGAAGCGGGTCGTAGCGGAAGGATCGACAATGATAGGAGGAAGAGACAATGCCTCGTTTCATACACATTACTTGATCACCTTCCTGTTTGGTGCCTTTTGCACAATAAGCACAGCGAGGCTCGATTTCTTTGCGAAAGAGCATATGATTTCCTTCTTTCTGAACTAGGAGACAATATCCTTTTTCTATTATTATATAATACGGCGTTTTGTTTTTCTACCGTTTTTTTGCGCAGCACGGGCCGAAATCAGAAAAAAGAAAAGCCAAGCTGCCCAAGCAGTGATAAGAGAGATCGTAAGGGCGGTGCCAAAAGGGATCTTGACCATATCATCCACTTGTTCTACCAAATAAGCGCCCACTGGTGCATCTAGAGCAAAAAGACCAGCAAACAGACGGACCAAAATCGCTGAAAAGATGCCATGCAACAATTTTCCCACAACATAGGTTCCTACCGAAAGACCACTGTTTCCAATGAAAGAAAGCGCTTGGCAATGGACCGATACACCTGCCCAGCCAAGCATAAAAGCCGCCATGGAAAGCCGACCGGTCAGCGCGCCGCCTGTCAACGTCCAAACACCAGAGGTCATTTCAATCAGACCGGTGAGCAAATGTTCCACATCTGTCTGGGTGCAACCGAGAGGAGACAACAAATGTCCCAGTACCTGAGCAATTCCCGGCAAAATACCAGAAAGAAAAAGTAAACGGATTAAGACAGTAAAGAAAAGGACGAAAGCACAGATGTTCAAGGTGCTGGAAAAAGCAGATTTGACTGCGTTGGTAAATGTTGTGGAAAAGCGTGGCGTATCAAAATGAGTTGTAGGCAATTGCGTTTCTGTCCCGCCTTTTCCAGCTTTATAAAATCGGAACAAAAAGCCCACACAGAGAGAAGCAATGGTATGAGCCAGGTAAAGGAAAATACCAATGCGACTGCTGGAAAATACGCCAGCACCAACAACGCCGAGAATAAATGCGGGACCTGAGTTATTGCAGAACGCCAGCATACGTTCTGCTTCTACCCGAGAGCAAAGTTTTTTCTCATATAAAGCAATGGCTGTCCGAGCTCCAACAGGGTATCCACCGATGAAGCCAAGGGCTAGTGCGGAAGCACAGGCGCCGTTGACCCGGAACAATGGTTGCATGATCCATTGCAGAGCGCGGCCAAAATAATTGGATAATCCCAGATCCACCAAGAGAGTTGACAGAACAAAAAAAGGAAACAGAGATGGAATGATCACATTGGTGCAAAGGGTAACGCCGCTTCTTGCCGCTTCCATAGATTCTTCTGGAAAACATAAAAGGCCAACAACAGTGCCGATCAATGCAGCACCGATCAGAAAATCGCGCAAAACATGGTTGGATAATATTCGGGACACAGTATCCTCTCCCTCTGGTGATTAAGTGACAATGGGTTTCTCACAAATGAGGATGCAGAGAAATCTATATGCAGGCAAAAATAAAAGTTGCATGTCCACTTCTACAAAGGATTTCCCAATGATTTCAAGAAAAAAGAAAAATTTGGATTTCAATGTCAATTCAAACAGGAAACAATAGAAAGAAGTCTGATTTTTCGGTAAAAAATTGTGTCAATTCTATTGCAATTTGTTACGAGAATCGATATACTAAATAAGTATCCACGATGTGGTGGGGGAAAAGGGAGCGAAATGGGGCAAAGTGAGGCAGAACGGTGGTGTGCATATGGCTTTGACCGGCTCTTATCAACATACCATTGACACAAAAGGCCGCCTGTTCATTCCCGCAAAGTTACGGGAAGAATTGGGGGATGTATTTTACCTTGCTATGGGACTGGATGGCTGTCTGGCCATCTACCCGGAAACGAGTTGGGCAGGTTTTATGGAGAAACTGGAACATTTGCCAACGGCCCAGACCCGCTCCATGCGCACTTTTTTTGCCAATACCGTTAAATGTGAGTTAGACAGTCAGGGCAGAATCCTAATTCCGCAAAAGCTGCGGGCCTATGCCAAACTGGAAAAAGAAGTAACGATCAACGGTGCCCAGAACAAAGTGGAGATTTGGAATACGGAGACTTGGAATGATATGGAGGATCTGTCTGCAGAAAACCTCTTATCTGTGATGGAAACGTTGGGATTGTAAATGGAGGAATCTTTGACTCACCAACCGGTGCTTTTAGAAGAATGTATAGAGGCTTTGCATATTCAAAAAGATGGAATTTACGTAGACGGCACATTGGGACGTGGCGGTCATTCCGAAGAAATTGCAAAGCGATTAGACAAAGGTCGGTTGATTTGTATTGATCGAGATCAGGCAGCCATTGAGGCAGGACGGCGCCGTTTGGCACCATATGAAAAAATAGTAAGTTTTGTCCATGGAAACTTTCAAGATGTGGACCACATATTAGATGCACTTTCGATTGGACAAGTAGATGGTATGCTTTTTGATTTGGGTGTATCTTCTCCTCAACTAGATGAAGCTGCACGAGGCTTCTCCTACATGGCGGATGCACCGCTAGACATGCGGATGGATCAAAGCCAGACGTTAACAGCCTGGGATGTGGTGAATGGCTGGTCAAAAGAAGAACTCAAGCGTATTTTATATACCTATGGAGAAGAGCGATATGCGCCGCAAATTGCAGGAGCAATTGTAAAAAGCCGGGAAAATCAACCCATTCAAACGACGGGAGAGCTTGTAGAAATCATCAAACACGCTATGCCACCTGCCGCTCTGCGAGAGAAGCAGCATCCGGCAAAACGGAGTTTTCAGGCTATCCGTATTGCTGTCAATGATGAATTAACGGCAGTGGAGCAAATGCTTCCCGCCGCTGTGACGCGTTTGAACCCTGGTGGGCGGATTGCTGTCATTTCCTTTCATTCTTTAGAAGACAGGATAGTAAAGAATGTATATCAACAGCTGGCCAAAGGATGTACTTGCCCGCCAGACTTTCCAGTTTGTGTCTGTGGAAAAAAACCCATTTTGAAAATTATAACCCGAAAACCCATTTTACCCAGCAAACAGGAAGAAAAAGAAAATCCTCGGGCGCGTAGTGCAAAGTTGCGCGTTGGAATACGTATTTGAATAATAATGATGATAAATAGCAAGGGAAGAACAGAATTTGACCGTCACTGTCAAATTCATCCATACAAAGGAGGACGTACATGGCGGCGACAAGGACAACAAGGGATCTATATAACGGCAATGCAGCGTATGACTTATCCTATGTTGGTGGAGTAGGAGGGGGTGAACGTGTAGGCCAGCCGGATCCATTGGCTCGCCCACGCACACGGACCAAATCAAAATCCCGCTCTCGTACTCATACAAAGCTGCGGGTACGGAAACAACAAAGAGTGTCGCCTATGGCAGTAGCAGGTTTTTTAGCAGTAGCAGCCCTTGCCATTGTAGTGTTGTTCAGCTATGCCAATCTGATGGCTGTTTCTGATCGAGTTGTTCATTTACAAAACGATTTAGATGAATTAGAAGAGCAAGAAGAAATTTTAAAGGCAAAATATGAACGCACCTTTGATTTGAATGCCATCGAAGAAGAATTCACTGCCCTTGGCGCCATGGCAAAGCCGCGAGCAGACCAAGTGGTCTACATAGACATGTCTGAACCTGATAATGCCCAAGTCATCCAAGATGAGGGGCAGTCGGCGTCTGACAGCGTTAAAAACTTTTTCACAATGGCAGTGGAATATTTCAAGTGATCATAGATTATATATATGACACAGGGCCCGGCAAGATTGACAGCCACAAAGAAAATGGTTTGTATCTTACAAAAAGGGTGTTTTAAAAATTGGGGGATTACATGTGTTACAGAGGAGCTGTTCTCATCTGGAGGCAATGTAGTTGCCTGTCATGCAAAGGGGAGTAAGAATCTGTATTCTTACTCCTGCATTTTTAATAAAGACAAATTTTAGACAAAAAAGGGTCAAATTCATCAAATTCGAATCCCCTCGATCTGGTTGAGAGCTGTTCTCTAGCCGGATGAGGATAGAGAAAGGCGAAAAAATGGCAGGTGAAAATAGAAAGAAAAAAATGACAGCAGACCAGCGGGCCAACCGGACCATTTTGCGTCGCACATTATTCCTGATGGGCTTTTTTGGTGTTTTTGCTTTCGTGTTGCTTTTGGGAAAGCTTTTCAGCATTCAAATTCTAGCCCATGACGAATATGAAGAGAAAGCGGTTGATCAACAAACCCGCTCAGCTACCGTCTCTGCGTCCAGAGGAGTTATTTACGATTCCAAAAACAACGCGTTGGCCATCAGCGCCACGGTACAAAATGTCATTTTGTCACCCAAAGACATTGTAGAAAAGGAAATGGATCAAAATGTGATTGCCGATGGTCTTGCTGAAATTCTGGATATGGACCGGGAAAGCATTTTGGAGAAAATGGAGAATACCAACTCTCAATATGTGGTTGTCAAACGGAAAATCGAGCAAGAGACAGAAGAAGAGGTGCGTACTTTTATCAAAGAAAATGATCTGGCCAATGGCGTATACCTGACACCAGACACCCGTAGATATTATCCTGGAGGCACCCTAGCTTCCCATGTAGTTGGTTTTGTGGGTACGGATAATACGGGATTGGATGGAATCGAAAAATTATATAATAGTTTCTTGCAAGGAGAAGACGGCCGGGTTGTTACTGCTAAGACAGGCAAAGGAACAGAAATGTTATATCAGTATGGCGATTATTATGACGCTGTCGATGGGCAAAACATTACATTAACCTTAGATAGCACGATACAATATTATCTGGATAAACGTCTGGAAGAGGCCATCGAAAAGTATCATGTAAAAAATGGGGCGTTTGGCATTGTAATGAATCCCAAAACAGGTGCTATTTACGCCATGTCCAGTATGCCGAATTATGATTTAAATGAACCAAGCACCATTTATGATGAAACTCTGGCTTCTGAACTATCTGAATTGGAAGGCGATGCCTATACGGAGAAGTTATCAGAATTGCAAAAAAAACAGTGGAGAAACCGTAGTGTAAGTGACGCGTATGAACCGGGTTCTGTTTTTAAAACACTTACTCTATCGATGGCGTTGGAAGAGGGCCTTGTATCAGAAAATGATACATTTTTCTGTGGAGGGTCCGCTACTGTACAAGGGTGGGGAAAACCCATTTATTGCCACAATCACAGTGGCCATGGTACTCAAACTTTGGCAGAAGCGGTACAAAATTCCTGTAACCCTGCGTTTATCAATATCGGATTGCGCATCGGAACGGATACATTTTATGATTATATGGAAGCCTACGGTCTTCTGGAAAAGACAAATGTGGATGTACTGGGCGAAGGCAATAGCGTGATTTGGAGCAGGGAAGATTTCAATCAAAATGTTGTTTCTTTGGCAGTAGCGTCCTTTGGCCAGACATTGAAAGTAACACCGATACAATTGATTACAGCATGCGCAGCGGCATGCAATGGTGGCTATTTGATGGAGCCTTACATTGTAGATAAGGTAACAGCTCAAGATGGAACCGTGATTGCGTCCCATACACCTACTGTAGTGCGTCAGGTGATCAGCGAAGAGACCTCAGCAAAAGTCCGCGAAATTTTGGAGAGCGTTGTCAGTGTTGGAACCGGTAAAAACGCATACGTTGCAGGCTGGCGTATCGGAGGAAAAACCGGCACATCCGAAAAAAGAGATGAGACAACTGGGGATTTGATTGTTTCCTTTATGGGATTTGCACCGGCCAATGACCCGGAAGTCATTGTTTTAATTGGATTGGACACACCAAGCTCCAGTTCTGGTTATTATGTAAGCGGGGGCACTATGGCAGCACCTGTAGCAGGTTCCCTGTTGGATGATATTATGCAGTATCTGGATGTAGAGCCCCAATATACAGAAGATGAAGTAAAGACAATCGATACATCTGTGCCAAACCTGGTTCAGTTAACACTGGGAGAGGCAAAAGTTGTGTTAGAAGAAAAGGGCTTCCAATACCGTACAGTTGGCGATGGAGATACCGTTACAGATCAAATCCCGGCTTATGGCGCTGTAGTGCCCAGTGGTGTGGAGGTTGTTCTCTACATGGGAGAAGAAAAGCCGACAGATCAGGTCAGCGTGCCAAAAGTAACAGGGATGAGTGCAGAAAGAGCCAATACTGTGCTTACCAATGAAGGCCTTTATATGAAAGCAATTGGCGTAAGTGGTAGTTCCTCGAGTGCAACAGTTGCTACGAAACAGTCGATCCCAGAAGGGACAAAAGTGGATCGTGGTACAGTGGTAGAAGTGCAATTTGGCGATACCAGCATTCGGGATTGAGTTGAACGGCAGAAGTGCCGTATGTCCGACGTGATCTGGCAGGAGGTATGGGTATGAAACTTTCCGCGCTGCTGGCAGGAATAGAATTACTGGAGCAAAACCTGAAAGATAACCCTGAAATTGCTGGGCTCTGTTATTCTTCTAAAGAGGCTGGGCCACACATGCTGTTTGTTGCGATTCCAGGATACCATACGGACGGACATCGATTTATCAAAGAAGCGATGGAGCGGGGTGCGGTAGCTGTTTTGTGCGAACGGGCACCGCAAGACGACACGATTCCATATCTTCAAGTGGAGAATGTGCGTGCTGTATTAGCAAAAGTATCAGCCCGTTTTTATGGCAACCCTGCAAAGCGTTTGACCATTCTTGGTGTGACCGGCACCAACGGGAAGACGACTACTACATATTTGCTAAAAGCGATGCTGGAACGTGTTTTAGGGACACAGGTAGGGCTGATTGGAACCAATCAGAATTTGATTGGCGATCAGGTATTGCCTGCCATTCGCACAACGCCGGAATCGTTGGATTTGCAGCGACTGTTGGCTCAGATGGTAGAAGCCGGTTGTACTCATGTGGTGATGGAAGTTTCCTCCCATGCCCTGGTCTTGCACCGAGTCGATGGGATCTTGTTTGAAAGGGCCATTTTTACCAATTTGACACAAGATCATCTAGATTTTCATAAAACCATTGAAGCATACCGAGCAGCAAAAGGTATTTTGTTTTCTCGTTGCAAGCAAGCAGTTTATAATTTAGATGATGAAGCGGGACGATATTATTTATCTCAAAACATATGCCCTGCTATCACCTATTCGGAAAACAAGGATGAAGCAGATGTGGTAGCCAAAAATATCAGACTTTTTCCTGACCGGGTAGCATTTGAAGCTGTTACTATGGACGATATCCAACGAATTGAACTGCCCATTCCTGGGGGATTCACCATCTACAATGCCTTGGGAGTCATTGCCTGTGGACTATCTATGGGGTTGGCTCTTTCCGACATTGGAAAAGCGCTGAAACATGCGGGGGGCGTGAAAGGGCGCATTGAAGTAGTTCCCACGGGAACAGATTTTACGGTGCTGATCGATTATGCTCATACACCCAATGCTTTAGAGAATATTTTGATGACTGTGCGAGCATTTACCAAAGGACGCGTCTTGCTGTTGTTTGGATGTGGCGGAGACCGAGATCGGAGCAAGAGACCCATTATGGGTGCCATTGGGGCAGAACTTTCTGACTTTGTCATGGTAACGTCCGACAACCCTAGAACGGAGCCGCCGGAATCAATTATCCAAGATATTTTAGAGGGAATGCAAGATACCCAAACGCCTTACGAGGTGGAACCGGATCGGCGGCGCGCCATTGCTGCTATTTTGGATCGGGCGCAGCCGGGAGACACGGTTGTATTGGCTGGAAAGGGACACGAGACATATCAGCTGATCGGACATGAAACTAGGCCCTTGGATGAGAGGCAGGAAGTGGCAGCCTGGGTAGCTGCAAAACAAAACAATGTTCTGAAATCAAAGAGAGTAGCAGCCGGGGGTGCATCATAAGTCCGCACGCTTACAAAGGCTGACCTGCCCCAGAACCTTTCTGGGGCAGGAAAGGGGAAGGATTGGAAAATATGGAGATTGGGATTGCATTTGGAATTGCATTTGTAGTAACAGCACTTTTCGGAAAAGTTTGGATTCCTTTTTTGCACCGGCTCAAAGCAGGGCAGAGCATCAAAGAAGATGGACCGACTTGGCATATGGCAAAACAGGGAACGCCCACCATGGGTGGCATTATGTTCATTGTTGGTATTTTTGTCGCCATTGTTATTATAGGCTGGAAGCAGATGATGGCAGGCGAGTGGGGGCATTTACTTATTTTTGCTTTTGCTGCAGTGTATGGAGCTATTGGCTTTATCGATGATTATGTCAAGATCAAAAAGTCTCAGAATACAGGGCTTACAGCACCGCAAAAATTTTTATTACAGCTTGCAGCTGCCATTGCCTTTGTGGTTATTCTCCGACAATTTGGATACTTGACGCCAAATGTATACATCCCATTTTTTAATGTATTTTTGAAACTCAATTGGGTGGTATATATGATTTTTGCCGCCTTTGTGATTGTGGCTACGGTAAATGCAGTTAACCTTACTGACGGAGTAGATGGTCTTGCCACAGGTGTAACCATTCCTGTAAGTGTATTTTTTGCCGTTGTGGCAACACTTTGGAACAATCCAAGCCAAGGGATTTTTTCAGCGGCTCTCACAGGCGGACTCTGTGCCTTTTTGCTGTACAACTTCCATCCGGCGAAAGTGTTTATGGGCGACACGGGCTCTTTGTTTTTGGGCGGTGCCGTTTGTGGACTGGCGTTTGCACTGGATATTCCGTTGATTATCATTGTGGTTGGCATTGTTTATTTGGTAGAAACCTTATCTGACATTATCCAAGTGGCCTATTTCAAAGCCACTCATGGCAAACGAATTTTTCGTATGGCTCCTTTGCACCATCATTTTGAAATGGGCGGCTGGAGCGAAGAAAAGCTGTTTTTCGTCTTCTCTGGAGTCACATTGCTCTTTTGTGCCTTGGCATTTTTAGGTGTGATGGGTCGATATGTGCTTTGATTAGAAAAAAAGCGGCGAAATTTCAATGATTTTGGAGGCAAACATGGAACGGAAACGAAAACGGCGGCAGCTCACACAAGAAGAAAAACTGGCAAGGGGGCCAATTGATCTGCCGTTTTTACTGCTTGCCATGCTTCTTTTGGGTTTTGGCCTTGTGATGCTCCTATCTGCCAGTTCTGCTTCCGCGTATTATGAATCAGGCAATGCAATGGAATATTTCACCAAACAGGCCATTTTTGCTGTCGGAGGAGTTGCGGCAATGTTTGCCGTTTCGAAAATTGACTATCAGTCGTTTCGTGGCCTTTCTGTGATCATTTTGGGCATTGCTATTTTCCTTCTTGTTGTTGTGTTGATTCCTATTCCAGGTTTTAGTGTTAAGGTCAACGGTGCCCGCCGATGGTTGAATTTGGGTATCACCAATTTCCAACCGTCAGAATTGGCTAAACTGGGTGTTATTTTGTATTTTTCAGCTCGCATTTCTAAGATGAAAGATAAGATTACAGAATTGCGGAGCCTTGCGCCTTTCATATTCATCTTATTGATCATTTCTATTTTGCTGTATTTTGAGCCTCATATGTCAGGTACGATCCTGATCTTGGCAGTAGGCGTTGTGTTGCTGTTTGTGGGCGGCATCAAACTCAAATGGGTGGTAGCAGGAACTGGGATAATGGCCGCTGGTCTTTGGTTTATTATCACCAATACCCAGTATATGACCAGCCGAATCCAGCTCTGGCAAAATCCATGGAGTGATCCCCGGGGAGACGGCTATCAAATCATTCAATCACTTTATGCCATTGGATCGGGAGGATTTCTAGGCCTAGGTTTTGGAAAAAGCCGTCAGAAGTTCCTCTACCTTCCGGAAGAACACAATGACTTTATCTTTGCTGTGGTGTGTGAAGAGTTGGGGTTCATTGGCGGTGCCATTGTTTTGATCCTCTTTGCTTTGCTTGTTTTGCGGGGATACTGGCTAGCTATCCACGCCAGAGATCGGTTTGGATCTCTTTTAATTGTAGGCGTGACCACGCTGTTGGCGGTACAAGTTTTTTTGAACATAGGCGTTGTAACCAACTTTTTTCCGGTTACGGGAATCTCTTTGCCGTTTTTCAGCTATGGCGGGACGGCCCTGTTTTTACAACTATTTGAGATTGGCATTGTATTATCTGTTTCCAGGCAAATCCCGGCACCGCGTTCTGGTTGATCATTCTCTGCCAGATCAAAGAAAGGGGTGGGTGATTTGTTAAAGGTTTTGTTTACCTGTGGTGGCACTGCGGGCCATATCAACCCGGCCATTGCTGCTGCACGTCTTTTAAAAGAACGGCGTCCCGAGACCGAGATTTTATTTGTGGGCGCAGAGCGAGGCATGGAAAATGAACTGGTGCCCAGAGAAGGTTATCCGCTAAAAACAGTTGAGGTTATGCGCTTCCAGCGTTCACTTTCCTGGTTTTCCATCCGATATAATATGAAAACATTATATCATCTGCCAAAATCGAAACGGCAGGCGAAACAAATCTTGCGTGCTTTTCAGCCGGATTTGGTGGTAGGTACAGGGGGCTATGCCAGTTACCCTGTAGTACGAGAGGCAGCCAGGCAAGGCATTCCCACTGCGATCCACGATTCGAATGCAGTACCGGGCTTGACAACCAAAATGTTGGCTAAAGTAGCTGACCGTATTATGGTAGGTTTTGAAGACAGCCGGGAGCATTATAAACATCCAGAGCGAGTAGTGGTAACCGGTACACCAGTACGAGGAGACTTTTTTGACCGGACCCGTGCCGAGGCAAGAAACGAATTGGGATTTACAGATGACAGACCGCTGGTTCTTTCCTATTTCGGTAGCTTAGGAGCTCGGGAGATGAATCGCCAGATGGCAGAATTTATTCGATTGGAATGCGAATCAGAGCCTTTTTACCATATCCATGCAGCAGGCAATGCAGGTTTTCAGTGGATGCCAGATCTGGTCCGCTCTATGGGTATCCATCTGGAGCAGCACCCGTCTGTTCAATTGAAGGAATACATCTACAATATGGCGGTGATTATGGCAGCTGCGGATTTGATTATCTGCCGTGCCGGCGCTTCTACTATCAGTGAAGTGACAGCACTGTCCAAACCATCGATTTTGATTCCGTCGCCCAATGTGGCTGGCAACCATCAGGAAAAAAATGCCCGAGTACTAGAGCAAAGGGGCGCTGCCATTTTGATCCCGGAAACCGAATGTAGTGGAGCACGACTATTTGAGACAGCCCGCGCCCTTCTTTCTGACTCCAAGCGGATAGAGGCGATGAAAATGGCATCTGGTGCTATGTCGATACCAGATGCAGCAGAGCGTATGGTTCAGGTGATGATGGATCTTCTAAAGCATTAAAAGGGATATCATCCCCGTTTTTGCACATTCCCCCGATGATTACCATACTATGGTTTGAGCCGGAATTGAGCCGGCACCAATGCCAATGCAGATTGGTAGAACAAACATCGGGGGAGAGAATCATGAAAGAAATTCTAATCTGCGGTGGAAACCGGCTGTCTGGTACTGTACAGGTACATGGAGCCAAAAACAGCGTACTTCCCATTTTAGCAGCCAGCATTCTCAGCGGGCAAGAAAGTGTTTTACATAATTGCCCAGATTTAAAAGACGTAACAGCGTCCATTCAAATATTAGAATATTTAGGCTGCAAGGTAAAACGGGAAGGGGATACCGTCACTGTAGATTCCAGCACACTTGTTCGCTCGGATGTTCCAGACCACCTAATGCGGGAAATGCGATCCTCTGTCATTTTTTTGGGCGCTATTTTGGCTCGTACAGGACAGGCGCATATGAGTTTCCCGGGAGGCTGTGAACTAGGTAGTAGGCCCATTGACCTTCATCTTTCTGCTCTGCGTGCTTTGGGTGCCACCATTGATGAAAAGGGCGGCAACTTAATCTGCCACGCAGGGAAGCTTCAAGGTTGTGAAATCAATTTAGCAATTCCTAGCGTAGGTGCTACAGAAAATACGATGCTGGCTGCCTGCTGTGCAGAAGGAACCACTGTTATTACCAATGCAGCAAGGGAACCAGAAATTGTAGATTTGCAAACTTTTTTACAAGCCATGGGCGCCCATGTGTATGGTGCGGGAAGCTCTACGGTGATTATTGAAGGTGGGTATCCACTGGGCTCTTGTAGCCATCATATTATGGCAGATCGCATTGTAGCAGCTACGTACCTAGCCGCTGTAGCAGCAGCAGGTGGCAATGTTGAATTGCAAGGTATGGACTATCGCCAACTTTCTACGGTAACGGCTACCTTAAGTCAGGCAGGCTGTGATATCAGCAGTGAAGCAAACCGGATCTATATCCGTTGTGACGGGATTTTGGAAGGTGTCCGTCCCATACGAACAGCTCCTTATCCAGGGTTTCCAACCGATGCCCAGGCACCTTTAATGGCAGCCCTCGCCAAAAGCCGAGGTACTACGGTATTTGTAGAAACGATTTTTGAAAGCCGCTACCGTCATGTAGCAGAACTGATGCGAATGGGCGCCGACATCCGTGTAGAAGGCCGTGTTGCAGTGGTCTGTGGGGTAGAAAAGTTGAGAGGAGCTGCAGTACGAGCCACTGATTTACGAGGTGGAGCCGCATTGGTTGTTGCCGGTTTGGGTGCAGAAGGAGAAACACGTATTACAGGACTGGAACATATCGACCGAGGATATCAGAATTTGGAACAAACTTTACGCAGTCTGGGTGCAGACATCAAACGAATCGATGTATCTTGAAATCACAGAATTACAGTATTGCGCATTTGGAAAGGAGGTGCGGCTGTGGCACAGCGAAAAGAGCAAACCAGAGAAAGCAGTCCCAAGAAAAGAAAACGGCGGAAACGGCGGAAAGGCAGATTTGGATTTCTGTATAAATTTTTATGCATGATTTTGATTTGTGCCGCCATTGTGGCCGGCTGCATCGTCTTTTTCAAAGCCAATACGATCGAAGTAGAAGGGGCAGAACGATATTCTACAGAGGAAATCATAGAAGCATCTGGCGTAACAGTAGGAGATAACCTCTTTTTAATCAACAAGTTTTCTGTGATCAATCGTCTTTTACAAAGATTGCCTTATTTGGACGAAGTTGTGATCAGACGAAAATTACCGGAGACATTGGTGATTACGGTAACAGAATGTGTGCCTGTAGCAGCAATTCCTTGGGAAAATGAATACTGGATTATTGATCAAAATGGGAAATTGCTAGAGAAGAAAGGAGATGCTGAAAGCTACCCGATATTGACGGGACTTTCCATCCTTTCTCCTGTACAGGGCAGTATTATTACATTGGAAAAAGATGATCCGAGGAATGAATATTATAAGGAGTTATTTTCGGCTTTAGGAGAAAATAATCTTAGGTCCCATTTAAAAGAGATTGATTTATCCAATGAAACAGTGACAGAGCTTCAGTATGAAGACCGTTTTGTGATCCGTCTGGATGCTAATTGTGATTATACTTATAAAATAGCTTTTTTAGTCAAAGTACTGGAATCACTACAAAGCAATGAGACAGGCACCATTGATTTTACCGGAGAATATCCCCGATATATTCCTAACGCAGGGGAAAATTTCCAAGAATAAAGGCGAAATAAAGGGAGATAGCACAAAAGTTTGCAGAAAAAATGCAGGGAAGTATTGACCTTGCGGGGAATTAAGAATAAAATAAACGTGAGTCTATATTTACTGGCTTTCTGGTAAAGAAAAATTTATTTGAAATGTAATATTCTTTTTTCAATATGCTGAACATGGGAGGAAAGTTGAATGGCGTTTGGAGTAGAAACTGGGCCCGACAATGTCGTAACCATTAAAGTGTTAGGAATTGGCGGTGGCGGCAGCAACGTTGTTAACCGTATGGTAGAATCCGGCACCAAAGGGGTCGATTTTATTGCTGTCAATACGGACAAGCAGGCACTGGCTGTATCCAGTGCAACGTATAAGATTCAAGTAGGAGAAAAGTTAACACATGGTCAAGGCGCAGGTTCTGATCCGGAAGTAGGACGGAAATCTGCAGAAGAGAACCGTGGACAAATTGCCAAAGCACTGGAACAGACTGATATGGTCTTCATTACAGCAGGTATGGGTGGCGGCACTGGCACAGGTGGTGCACCCATTGTTGCAGATGTGGCAAAAGAACTTGGTATTTTAACAGTAGGCGTTGTGACCAAGCCTTTTGGATTTGAAGGCCGTCGCCGCATGGAACAGGCAGAAAAGGGAATCGAAGAACTGCGTTCTCGTGTAGACTCTTTGGTGATTATCCCCAATGAACGGCTCAAACTGGCAGTGGATCAAAAGATCACATTTGCCAATGCTTTTGAGATTGCAGATGATGTTCTGCGTCAAGCTGTACAGAGCATCTCCGATTTGATCAAAAATACTGGATTTATCAACCTGGACTTTGCAGACGTATCAGCTATTATGAAAGATGCGGGACTTGCCCATATGGGTGTAGGCCGTGGAGCAGGGAAGAATAAAGCAGAAGAAGCTGCGAAAATGGCGATTTCCAGCCCGCTTTTGGAGACTTCCATCAATGGTGCCAAGGGTGTTCTAGTCAACGTGACAGGCAGCAAAGATATTGGGTTGGAAGAAGTAGAAACGGCAGCCAACTTGGTACAGCAGGCAGCACACAAAGATGCACTGATTATTTTTGGTGCGGCCTTTGACGATGAACTGGAAGATGAAATTCGAGTCACTGTTATCGCCACTGGCTTTGATAAAGAAGACGATGAAGATGCACCATTTACTTCTGCAGCCAATAAATTAGGAGATGGAAGAAGTGATCGGGACGATACCAGTTCCATCGATGAAATCTTTAAAATTTTTAACAAATCTTAACCGATAAACGAAGCGGGTACATGTCCGGGGGCGCGTCAGTACGCGTCCCCGTGATGTTGTTTAAGGGAAAAGGGGTGTGATCAAAGATGCTTTCGCTGCACAAAACAATTGATGGGAAAATGACGCGAATACAAAATTTTGAAAAGGGTTCTTGGGTCAGTTTGATTTATCCCAATGAAGAAGAAATCACGCGAGTAGCCGAAGCGTTGCATGTGGAAGAGGATTTTCTCCGCGCTGCATTGGACGAAGAAGAAACCTCTCGAATTGACGTAGAAGATGATCAGACCCTTATTATTGTAGACGTACCGGTGGAAGAAAAAAAAGATGCTCTCCTATACTATACCCTTCCAATGGGTATCATTGTAACAGAGGAGAATATTATTACTGTCTGTTTAAAAGAAACACCAGTCATCCGGGAATTTCAAGATGGATTGGTCAAAAATATTAGGACATCCCAAAAGACCAATTTTATTTTGCATTTACTGTTGCGCTTATCAGGACGTTATCTCCAATGTCTGAAGCAAATTGACAAGCTATCAACCTATATGCAATTACAGCTTTACAAATCTCAGAGGAATAAAGAACTGATTCAACTTCTGGATTTAGAAAAGTCACTGGTCTATTTTAATACTTCTTTGAAAGCAAATGAGGTAACATTAGAAAAGATCTTACGGGGCCGGATTGTCACTTTATACGAAGAGGACCAAGATCTGCTGGAAGACGTATTGATTGAGGTGCGTCAGGCTATTGAGATGGCGAATATATACTCTTCCATTTTATCGGGTATGATGGACGCGTACGCTTCTGTTATCTCCAACAATTTAAATGTCATTATGAAGATCCTTACCAGCTTGACCATTTTAATAACCATTCCTAACATTGTATTTGGGTTTTACGGTATGAATGTGGCGGGACTTCCTTTCAGCGATTGGTGGTGGTTCCCCATTTGCATTTCTTTGGGACTCATTGCCATTGTTGCCATTATCTTAAAAGCAAAGGACTTATTTTAAACAAAAGAAAGGACTGGCGTTTTCAAGAGAAACGCCAGTCCTTTTTTTGTTGAATGCACAATGCAAAAAGGCAAAGTTTTTTATTTGGTTTCTTCTCCGTGGAGCAATTCATCCGCCATCTTTACAGCATCAAATACCTTGTTGTCGCAGTGTGTTTTCTTATCTCCTGTGTTTTTGGCAAGCAGTTCTGCGCATAAGAGAGATCCATTTTTTTCCTTGAATTGGCGTAGGAGAGCGGTTGCTTTTTTTTCATCTGCGCCAGCAAGACCCAATGCCATCAATGCCCCAACAACAGCGCCGCAAGTAGAGCCATGACGCATACCGCTTCCGAAGTTGGCCGCTATTTTCAGAGCGGTTTCTCGGTCTAGATGACATTCTTCGCAAAAAGGAAGAAGTGTGCCTTGACAGCAATTATAATGGGATGTTTTATCGGCACGGAGTTGTTCTGCCATTTCTAATTTGGTCATTTTCATGTTCCTTTCTATTTTAATCTTTTTTATAGATAAGAAGTAGTTACTTCAACTTCTTACAGCGTTGGAAAAGAGAGCTTTCACCAAAGTATGAAGGTGATGATGCTCCGGTTTGGAAAGAAAGGGATCTTCTGAGAGGAGTTGGATAGCGGCTGTCTGAGCCTCTTGAAGAAGTGGGAGGTCGAAGGAAAAATTCCCTATTTTCCATTGAGGCAGACCATGTTGGCGTAGACCAAAAAAATCGCCTGGCCCACGCAGTTTTAAATCAGCTTCTGCGATTTGAAAGCCATCACTGGTTTTGCACAGTGCCTGTAAACGAGCTAAAGTTTCCCCTTTTGGATGGGGCGAAAGAAGGACACAATAAGATTGATGCTTTCCTCTTCCTACGCGGCCTCGAAGCTGATGGAGCTGAGATAATCCAAAACGTTCAGCATTTTCAATCACCATCAGAGCGGCATTGGGAACATCTACGCCCACTTCAATGACCGTTGTGGCGACTAAAATATCAATAGCACCCTTTGCAAACCATTCCATGATTTGTTCTTTTTCCTGCGGTGGCATTCGGCCATGAACGCAGGCAATTCGCAGATCTGGAAAAACATTGTGTTGTAAAGAGTCTGCGTAGCTTTTTACAGCCTTTCCTTCGGAAAAGCTGGTTTCTGTTTCTTCTATTGAGGGACAGACAAAATAAACTTGACGACCCTGAGAGACCAGTTTTCTTACAAAGCCATAGAGTCGGGATCGTTTTTCTTCACCGATTAAAAAAGTGTCTATGGGGTGTCGATGAGGAGGAAGCTCGTCTAAAATAGAAACCTCCAGATCACCATATAAAACAAGAGCCAAAGTGCGTGGAATGGGTGTAGCGGAAAGAACCAAAACATGAGGCTCTTCCCCTTTTTGTGCCAGTAAAGCACGTTGGTGGACACCGAATCGATGCTGCTCATCTGTGATCACAAGACCTAGCCGGGAAAAAGATACAGAATCCGACAACAATGCGTGGGTCCCAATAACAAGATCCACTGTACCATTTTTCAGGGCTTCTAAAACATTGCGCTTCTCAGATGCACTCATAGATCCTGTCAGAAGCCCGGCATGAATTCCCCACGCAGAAAACAGGGGAATCAGTGTGTTGGCATGCTGCCGCGCCAATAGTTCTGTTGGAGCCATAAGAGCAGACTGCATACCATTTTTGGCGGCCAAGTAGATGGAAGCCGCTGCTACCATTGTTTTTCCGGAACCGACATCTCCCTGGACCAGGCGGTTCATAGGCCGGCCAGAGGAGCAGTCGTTGACGATTTCATCAATCACTCGATGCTGGGCATCGGTGAGAGAAAAAGGCAGCTCTCTGTAAAATGGTTCCCATGAAACAGGGGAAAAAATGTGCCCCACTGTATCGGTGCGCCGGTGTTTCAGTAGACCAAGACCAAGAGAGAAGAGAAAAAATTCTTCCCATATCAAGCGTCGTCGCGCCCATTCCAGCTCTTTTTTTGAGGCTGGAAAATGAATGGCGTGAAGAGCAAAGGAACGATGTGCAAGTTGGTATCGCTGACGCAGGTAGTCAGGCAGAGTGTCTTCTATGGAATGCTCTGTATAGGCAAGTGCCTGTGCTATGAGATGGGAAAGAAACCCATGGGTGATGCCTGCAGTTAGTCGATAAACAGGAACAATACACCGGGTGAGAAACGGTTGGTTTTCCGCAGGTTCAAAGAGTGGGTTATAAAGGGTCTTTTGATGGTTTTTGACCTCCACTGTTCCGTAGAATATATACTCTTTTCCAGGCTGCAACGAAGCAGCAGAATATCGCTGGTTGAAAAAACAAAGAGTAAGTTGCCCGGTCCCATCAGAAACTTTGACTTTGGAAAGCTCCAAGCCCTTTCGCACCCTTGCATGACGCACAGGAGAAATAGGAACAGCAGAAATGCAGGTGGGATTATAACCCGATGCTGCTTGGATCGTATCAAAATGAGTACGATCTTCATAAGAGCGGGGGAAATAGGTTAAAAGATCCTCTATAGTATGGATCCCCAGCCGGCTGAGCAACGCCATTTTGCTGGGACCAACTCCCTTTAACACAGAAATCATTTGATTCAAAGGTGTCATTTTGGGGGACTCCTTCCCGCTCAATCTCAAAACCGAGTCTATTTTACAATACTTTTCTTCAAAAAGCAAACCATTCTGAACAGCACGCCGATCATGTGGATATCGTGCTGCAACAGCATGTTTTTACAATCAGACAAAAATGAGGACGAAAGGAAGAAATATATTGTACTTTTATACAAGGCCCTGCGAAAAAAGAAAGAATCGGCTGTATTACCTGCCAAAATGAAAAATTCCTTAGAAACGTCATTGCAAAAAGGGCGTGAGAACGATATAATAAAGTTAGCATAATAAAGTCGACGTAAAGATTCGGTATAGAACAAAACAAACAGCGCGTTTGATTTGGAACGCGCCTTCGCAATTGTCCTATTCAAAAAGGAGGGGTTTTCCAAAATGGAACAAAAACAGTTCAAAAAAGTACTGGCAGCAAACCGTGGTGAAATTGCTGTCCGTATTTTCAGAGCTTGCCATGATTTAGGCTTGCAGACCATCGCAATGTACTCAAATGAAGATACTTATAGCACATTCCGAATCCAGGCAGACGAATCTTACTTGATCGGTGAAAATAAGAGCCCTCTTGGCGCTTATCTGGATATTGATCTCATTATAGACTTAGCCAAACGGAGGGGAGCAGACGCTATCCATCCTGGTTATGGCTTCTTATCTGAAAACGCGGATCTGGCAAGAGCTTGCGAAGAAGCAGGTATTGCTTTTGTTGGTCCGCCTTCCCATGTCCTGGAACAGATGGGGGACAAGCTCAGTGCAAAGCGTATTGCAGCAAAGTGTAATGTGCCTACCATTCCTGGTTCTAAGGTACCCTTGGCCAGCGGGGAAGAGGCAGTGGCAAAGGCGAAAGAATATGGGTTCCCCATTATCTTGAAAGCAGCAGCTGGCGGCGGCGGAAGAGGAATGCGCCTCTGTCAAAAAGAAGAAGAAGTGATTCCAGCATTCGACCTGGTAAAGAGCGAGGCGAAAAAAGCTTTTGGCAATGACGATATCTTCATTGAAAAATTCCTGGTAGAACCGAAGCATATCGAAATCCAAATCTTAGCAGACAGCTATGGCAATGTCATGCACTTGTATGAACGGGACTGCTCTTTGCAGCGCCGGTATCAGAAAGTGGTTGAATTTGGTCCTGCATTCTCTGTTCCTGAAGAAGTGCGGCAACGCCTATACGACGATGCAGTGAAAATTGCCAAAGAAGTTGGTTATGTCAATGCTGGTACCATTGAGTTCTTAGTTGACAAAGAAGGCAACCATTACTTCATCGAAATGAACCCACGTATCCAGGTAGAACACACCGTAACCGAAATGATTACTGGTGTGGATTTGGTGCGCGCCCAGATTTTAATTGCAGAAGGTTATGCCCTCAGTGATCCGGAAATCGGTTTAAAGAGTCAAGATGATGTAAAGGTCAATGGATATGCTATCCAATGCCGAGTTACAACAGAAGATCCAGCAAATAATTTTGCACCTGATACAGGAAAGATTACGGCATATCGTTCCAGCGGCGGATTTGGTGTTCGTTTGGATAGTGCCAATGCAGCGGCTGGCGTCGTGATTTCGCCTTATTATGACAGCCTTTTGGTGAAAGTAACCACTTGGGATCGCACCTTTGAAGCAGTTTGCAACAAAGCGGCACGTGCATTGCGTGAGATGCATATTCGTGGCGTAAAAACCAATATTGCATTTATCGATAACATCTTAAATCATCCTGCATTCCGTGCAGGCACTTGCCATACAAAATTCATTGACGAAACACCGGAGCTCTTCAATTTAGCAGAGTCTCAGGACAGAGCAACCAAGATGCTGAAATATATTGCCAATATCGTGGTAAAAGAGCCATCTGGGATACACAAAATGTACGAGACCCCAAGATTCCCGCCGGTTCATGGCAATCCTCGGCCGGGATTAAAGCAGCTGCTGGACAAAGAAGGACCGGATGCCGTGAAAAAATGGGTGTTGGATCAAAAGAAATTACTGATTTGTGATACCACCTGTCGTGACGCCCATCAATCCCTGCTGGCAACCCGGATGAGAACGCGGGATATTGTCAAGTGTATGGAAGGTACTTCTGAGATTTTGGCAGATGCTTTCTCTTTGGAAATGTGGGGCGGAGCCACCTTCGACGTAGCTTATCGTTTTCTCCACGAGTCACCTTGGGAACGTTTGGATATGGTGCGGGAAAAAGTACCTAATATTTTGCTGCAAATGCTCCTTCGTGGCGCCAATGCTGTTGGTTACACCAACTATCCGGACAATCTGATCCGTGAATTCATCCAAGAATCAGCCAAGAGCGGTATCGATGTATTCCGTATCTTCGACTCGCTGAACTGGATTCCCGGCATGGAAGTGGCAATGGATGAGGTCTTGAAGACTGGCAAGATCTGCGAGGCTGCTATTTGCTATACTGGTGATATCTTGGATCCTAACCGTGATAAGTATACCATCCGGTATTATATTGACATGGCAAAAGAACTGGAACGCCGCGGTGCACACATCTTGGCCATTAAAGACATGTCTGGCCTTTTGAAGCCCTATGCCGCCAAACAGCTGGTAAGTGCTTTGAAACAAGAAATCGGAATCCCCATTCAGCTCCATACCCACGATACCAGCGGAAACCAAGTCGCAGCTTGTCTGCTTGCTTCCGAAGCCGGCGTAGACATTGTGGACTGTGCCATTTCCAGTATGTCTTCGTCTACCAGCCAACCCTCTTTGAATTCTGTTGTGGCGGCTTTACAGGGACAGGAAAGAGATACAGGATTGGATCTTCAACAACTGCAATATCTTACCGATTATTGGCAGGATGTCAGAGAGCGGTATGACACCTTTGAAGCTGGTTTGAAGAGCCCTGCAACCGATATCTATCGGTATGAGATCCCTGGCGGGCAGTATACCAACTTGAAGCCCCAAGTGGATAGCCTGGGACTTGGACATCGTTTCTTGGAAGTAAAAGAAAACTACAAAGTTGTCAACGATATGTTGGGTGATATTGTAAAAGTAACCCCATCCTCTAAAATGGTGGGAGACCTGGCAATCTTTATGACCCAGAATGATTTAACGCCTGAAAATATTGTGCAGCGGGGCGAAAGCCTGGCATTCCCTGACTCTGTAGTCAGCTATTTTAAAGGTATGATGGGTCAGCCCTCTTGGGGGTTCCCGGAAGACTTGCAGAAAGTAGTTCTCAAAGGGGAAAAGCCTTTGGAAGGACGTCCAGGTGAATATTTGGAGCCCTTCGATTTTGACGAAGTACGTAAAAAAGTGGAGCAATTCCAACCCAATCCTACCTGGCGGGATGTTCTCAGCTATTGTATGTACCCTGCAGTAATGGAAGAATACTTCAAAAAGCGCCGTGAATATGGATATATCACACGTTTGGGCAGCCATGTATTCTTCCATGGCCTTGCACTGGGTGAGACCAACAAGGTAAATATTGCAGATGGTAAGACCTTGGTCATCAAATACTTGGGCTTGGGCGAGTTAAACGAAGATGGTACAAGAAATGTCCACTTTGAACTCAATGGTATTCGCAGAGAAGTGGCTGTGCCGGATGCTGCAGCAACTGCTACCATTAAACAAGTGCCAATGGCAGATCCAGAGGATAAGAGCCAGATTGGCGCCTCTATCCCAGGTGCTGTAAGCAAGATCAATGTAAAAGTAGGCGACACTGTAGAAGTCAATCAGGTGGTTGCTGTGATTGAAGCCATGAAAATGGAGACATCTGTTATGGCTCGTATGGCTGGTGTTATAGAGAAAATCCATGTGGAAGAAGGCGACACTGTCAAAGGCGGTCAACTTCTCATTACTATTAAATAAAAAATAATGACCAGCACAAAAGGCAGGGTGATAATAGATCACCCTGCCTTTTTTGAAGCCAAAATGTTATGAAAGAGCAATAGGAAATTCTTTTTGTTTTAAATAAAGAAACGGAACAAGTGTTTGTACACTTGTTCCGTTTGGAGCGGGAGACGGGATTCGAACCCGCGACTTTCACCTTGGCAAGGTGACACTCTACCACTGAGTCACTCCCGCAATTCGTTTTCGCTAGGCTATTATACTAAATTAAAAAGCGTTTGTAAACTCTTTTCGCGAAAAAAATTTTTTATTTGAACGGAACGCGTTGTCGCAGGATGATGCTCCTAGACAGGTCTCATCGAATCCCGCCCGATAAGTTCATCCAGAGATACGTCAAACGTATCCGCGATCTTCCATAAGCTCGCAAGATCAGGCTCGATCTTCCCCGATTCAAGATAGGATACGCGGCGCTGTGTGGTATCGAGCGCCTTTGCTAGCTGAAGCTGCGTTATCCCCGAGCGCTCCCTTTTTTTGTGGCGGCTCAAGCCGATTTTCGACTTCGTAGGGCGAATCTTTTCCGCCATATACTTAAAAGCCCCGCTCGGCAATACCGCAAGAGTATTGACTTCGGGGGCTTTTTGCGATAT
>CAWVKD010000035.1:0-3748 GCA_963929765.1 Clostridia bacterium
GCGGTTATATGCCGGAAGACGTCTGGGATGTGCAGAAAATCATGTCCTGTGGGAAGTGGAATTTAGAATCCATCATCACCCACGAATTTTCTCTGGACGAGTTGGCAAAGGCCATCCATACTGCCGCAGATGTTGACCATGCGGGGAATGTGGTCATCAAAATGGCAAAGAAATAATCTGTATTATAGATGGAGAAGCTTTTGCCTTATTATTTATGATGTTGCCTTCGTCTCTTTCTGCTTACCCTCATATTTTACAGAGGGCTTTGCAAACAGTATTGGGAGCTATTTCAAACACAAAAAAGCCGACCACCATCTTGCTTTATGCAGGAATCAGTGATCGGCTTTTTTCTATTTAAAAGCTATTGATTTGGAATGTTTCCCACTTTAGAAAACCCTCCAATAAACCGTACCTCTATCTTATCTTTCGATAGGACGGTTACTTGTTCTACAATTCTGCGGATAAAATCATCATCGAATTCAGTAAGATTTGTATCATCTATGTTTACAGCTTCAAGTATTCGATCAATCTGTGCCTGTTTTTCTTGACTGACTTCAGCATTTTTTTCTGCTTGCTCCAATTGTGCAGTCAGGCGGGATTTTTGTTCTGTCATCTCTTTGAATTTGGATTCAAAAAGCTCCAGTTTCTCGCTCTGTGATGCAAGGGTAAGCAGGTTTGCCATACTGTGGTCAATGTCCTCAATTTGCTGACGAATAGTCATAGGGTTATTTTTAGTTTCTTCAAACAGCAGGATTTTCTTTTGAATACTCTGTACTGCCTGTACAACTTCCTCTCGATTATGGAATACTGATTGTATACAGTTTAAAATTGCACGATGCAGGACCGGCTCTTTTAGACTTGGAGAATGTTTGCAGTGCCTTGTTCCAAATTCCAATCGGTTGACACAGCGCCAAACATATTCTTTAGTACCATCTCGTTTGATCCACATGGTTCTTCGATACATAGCACCGCATTCTCCACAGACAAGGCGTTCCGAGAGGGAAAATTTGCTGGTGTACTTTCCTTGATTAGTTTTTGTTCTTCGGCATGACACCTTGCCCTTACTGCTTCTTCGGGCAATTTCCAATTGTACCTCTTGGAAGATATCTCTTGAAATAATAGCAGGATGGTGATCGGTGACATAATATTGTGTCACTTCACCACGGTTTTTTTGAGTCTTTTTTTCCAAAAAATCAACAGTAAAAGTTTTTTGAAGCAGCATATCGCCTGCATACTTTTCATTTTGCAGGATATTCCGAACCGTAGTTTTTGACCATGTTGTTTTCCCCATGGGTGATGGAATCCCATCATCTTCCAAAGTTTTTGCAATTTGTTCCGGGGTATCCCCGCATAAAAAACTAAGGAAGATACGCACAATCACTTTTGCGCCATCCGGCTCAATTTCCGGCTCTCCATCTTTGCCTTTTCGATATCCAATAAAATGCTTGTAACGGAATGGACATTTTCCTTCTTTAAATCCACGCCGCTTTCCCATGGTTACGTTTTGGCTGATAGATTCGCTTTCAGCTTGAGCAAAGGCACTAAACCATGTCAGATAAATCTCACTGCTGACGTCGCTTGTGTTTAACCCTTCTTTTTCAAATTCTATAGTTACATTTAGACTTTTTAGCAAGCGAATATATTTAATAGAATCCAATGTGTTTCTGGAAAATCGGCTGAGAGACTTTGTAAAAATCAAGTCAATTTTATGCCGCTTGCACTGATCTATCATCCGCATGAACTCTGGACGTATTGTATCTTTGGTTCCACTGATGCCACGGTCAGCAAAAATTCCGGCAAATTCCCATTCTGGATTGCTCTTAATGAGGTTAGTGTAGTACTCCACCTGATTTTCAAAGCTGCTTTCTTGTTCTTCCTGTTCGGTGCTGACTCGGCAGTAAGCAGCTACTCGCAGTTTCCGACTTTTAGATTGAGCTTGAATGAATGGGTTCGCCGGAATTTCTCTAACCTGCTTTTTGATTGTTTGCGAATTCATTAAAACCGTCCTTTCTTTATAATATGGTGTGATTGATAAGTTCAAGTGAAACTGACGCTTCCGGAGAGATAAGAACCTTTTCTACAGTTGTTTGAAATAGTTGATCATCAAATTCCGTTAATGGAGGATGTCCTTCAAGAAGCTTTTTGAGCTTGTAATCTTCCCACTTATCCAGACCGGGGCTGCAGGCTTTGTATTTCTCTTGGGCACAAGCTTTTATCAACTCAAGCAAATATTCAGAATCTACACGGGTATCTTGAAGTTTTCGGTTAATCTCATTCGTCAAGCGTATGGATTCAATAGATAGCCATTCCGCATTTTTTCTGGGAGACAAGATTCTTTCTGAATCTGTAATTGCCCGGTTGAGCTTCATAAGAATTTGATCCAGAAGTCCTTTATCTGCAATATTGGCGGTTTCTATCCCACAGTTTTGACAGATCCAAACCATGTTGTTATGAGTATGATGGGTGCTCCGCATCAACTTTTGACCGCAATGCGCACAGCATAATTTTTCACGGACACCTTTTAAAGCCGGATTGAGTTTTCCCCCTTGAATACTGGCACGTTTAACAGCTACCTTTCTATAAAGCTCTGGTTCAATAATCTGAGGATATTCCTGCGTTCCAAGATATTTTTGATTATCCAAGATTCTGCAAATCATGTTTTTGTTCCATCTTTCGGATTCTTCTCGATAAGGAGGGCCCATAGCAGTTGCACTCTGTGCTAATGAAGGAGTGGGGGTACCAGCAAGATAGTTTTCAAAAATCCAGTGTACCAACAGAGCTTCTTCTGTATGAACCTCAATCTTTCCGTAAACCATTCGATATCCAAATGGAAAATTGCGTTTTTTACTCATAGTAATCTTCTTTCTATTGATTCATCAAATTCCAATCCATTGATCATTTGAAATCTCAAATGATCATCGGAGACCAAAACTTGCCGAACAATCTTATGAAACATTCCGGACTGAAAAGTGTAGAGATCTGCATCCTGTAATGCTTCCAGAATAATTTGTGTATCATCAACGATCTTTCGATAATCATTCAAATCCCTGTATTTACGCAGTTTTTTCTTGAGCTTTGCAAGTCGTTGATCGATCTCATTGGTTTGGGATATAAAAAAGGCAGAGTCAATACACTCTTTTGCCCGTAGGCGGTGGAGCGTATGACTCTGCTCTAATAATTCCGCTATTTGTTTGTTTATTTCCATCGCACCCGAATGAGCGATAAATTCTCGATCCTTCAACTTCTCAATCTGATATTGATATTCTTCCAGAATTACTTTCCGATTGTGCACCAGCTTTCCGATCAATGTTAAAAACGCCTGACAGACAACAGATTCCGATACCCCTTTGGCGCTGCACTGTTGACTATTATGCAGATGTTGAGAGCAAATCCATACAGGGCCTTTCGGTTTTACCCTGTGATACAGGTGAGAACCACACTCCGAGCAGCGGAGCATCTTTGTAAAAGGATAAGAGTCTACGGGCTGTTTTTTTCCATGCTTTTCTTTTTTTGTTCGCAGCAGTTCCTGAACCTTATCAAATATCTCTTTGCTGACGATAGCTTCATGGGTATTTTCAGCAAAAAATTGTGTTTTTTCCCCATGGTTATCAATCTTTTTGAAAGGGAGATTTTCGCTGCGATAGCTCTTTCGGAATAATTCATCTCCGGAGTAACGTTCGTTTGTCAAGATATAGAAAACACCATGTTTACTCCAAATGGGTTCTCCACGCAATTTAGGAACTTTCTG
>CAWVKD010000036.1:0-16559 GCA_963929765.1 Clostridia bacterium
ATAGATTCCATGTTCTTCACAGTATTTCCGCACAGCTTCCCCTGCCCCTTTGTACTGTTTACTATTATAATCGTGTAAAATCAAACACCCTCCCGGGCTCATACGAGGATAAAAATATCGCAACCCTTCATACATTGGCTGATATAAATCTGCATCTAAGCTGACGAGAGCATATGTCTCTTCTGGCATTCCCTGGGCGCTCTCTGGAAAATATCCTTTTCGTATCACAATTCGCTCTGGATGAGGCATACGTCCCAGAACCGACGCCACAGAGGTATCACTGAACTCACCCACCATAGCAGAAGAGTGATTGGCTGCCTGCTCCTGCTTTACATCCCGGTCATCAAATCCTTCAAAAGTATCGAACAAATAGAAAGTTCGATCTGGTAAAAGGCGGTTGATCTCGGTTGCAAATTCTCCTTGATATACGCCCAACTCCGCCAGAGCTCCAGGCACATTTCTCTTCTGAATTTCTTCTGTCAAAAGCCTTACCGTTGCTAAACGCAAATTGATTTGTTCCCGTAAAGCATTCACTGTGCAGATCTCTCCTCGATACCCTGCTTCCTGTAATTGCTCTGTTACAGACTGACACGCTTCTCGATTGACAATGGCCAGGTAAATACGATCTGGCCGCAGTGCCACTACTTGTAGCAACGACAAAATGGGAACTCCATCCAATTCCTTTCCTTGCAAGTCTTTTTGGCTGTCCCCAAATGCTATCACTTTTTGAAGAGGGTGATGCATCATCCTGTACAACGCCTGACCCGCCTGGCCTGCACCAAAAATGGCAATTCGGTTCATATCATTACATCCTCCTTGTTTGATCAATAAGATACATAATACATTGGATATAAATTTCCTATTATTATCACAGTTTTCACATCGATAATATTCCATATTTATGCCTGATCCGCCCTAATTTTTGAAGCATAGGCTTGGTAAAAAAGAAAAGGAACAGCATTGTTGATACTGCATGGATCCCGTCAAAAGGAATCCCCCTCAGGTAGGCAAGTAAAATCATTTCCCATGTAGGCTGGCTTTGAAACATTAAAACAGAGGCCGGATTAAGTAACCCGCCATAGATGAAAAAGACAGAAATGCCTCCAAACAGACAGATCCAATTTCGCTTCCGTGGAATCCTCCCTTCTCGAAACAAAATACCAGCCAACAATCCAATCAGTCCCATGGCAAACATTTGCCATGGTGTCCATGGCCCTTGCCCAAATAAAAAATTGGAAAGGAATGTTGTGGTTGCCCCCACCAGAAATCCTACCTGGCCGCCAAAACAAATACCAGATATAATCACAAGTGACGCCACTGGTTTTACCTGAGGAAGTGCAGCAAACACTCCACGCCCTGCAACACCAATTGCGCATAGGGTAGCAAGAAGAACAATCTCCCGTGCTTGTGGTCTCCTGCCTTCTAATAAAAGAAAAAATGGAAGAATCATCTCAACCAGTAATAATACACTGATCAAGGCATAGGTCCGATCATGAAAGCCATATACACCCACGCCTATGGTACAAGGAATTAGCAAAAGCACAATCAGCAACTCTGCCCATACACGAATGCCATATACATGTTTCCTGCTTTCTTGGTTCAAATCCTGGGGAGTACTAGCTGCAGATTCCTGCTTCCCTTCTTTTTTCTCTTCTGGCGGCAAACTTGGCGGTTCCGTTTTCCCTCCGCAGGCAGTAATAACATCTTCCACTGTAATCGCTTGCGGCAATAAATGGCGTGCCATTCGATTGGCAGCAGTTGTATAAAATCGGTTGCCACAAAAAAATTGCCGCGTTCCCGTTTCCAAAACAATACTACCATCAAACAACAGCGCACATCGATCTGTATACATGGCACAAAATTCTACATCATGGGATACAAGGATGAAAGTCAATCCTTCTTTTTGCAGCGCCCTCAATAATGTGCCAAAATAGGCTTTCATCTGCCCATCCATTCCTTTGGTAGGCTCGTCCAGCAATAGAATATCAGGCTTTTGAAGCAATACTTTGCAAAGGGCCACACGCTGCTGTTCTCCTCCTGATAGATCATAAGGATGTCGTTTTAACAAAGAAAAAATCCGACATTGAACTGCCATTGCTTTGACTTGACTTAAAGCCTCTTCTTCTTCTTCACATGTCACCATTTCCAACAATTCTTCTTCTACTGTTTCGTGGGAAAACAATGTCTGAGGCGACTGAGGCAATACGCCTATCCCATAAGACAGACCCTTGCTCTTCTTCTTTTGTGATGGTTCTATTCCTTTGATTTTTCCTTGTTGAGGCAAAAGCAAACCACCGAGAAGGGCAAGCAATGTGCTTTTCCCGGCACCATTGCCCCCTAAAATTCCATAACACTCTCCTTCATAAACGGAAAGTGATGCATTTTTTATGATCTCCGGCCCTTGCTTTTCATATCGAAACCACAAATGAGTAGCAGATAAAATTGGTTTTTGAGACGGCAATGCATCTTTTGGAAAATCCAACTGCTGCAATCCTTTCCGCTCCGCTACCAAATCAAGCCACTGCTTTCCTTCCCCTATCGTGACAGGGCAATCGAAGGGCGTATCAACTCCTGCATAAATCCGCATTGGGGTTGGCATGGAGAAAAACATTCCCTTTCCCTCTCGTTTCAATTGTCCCCCAACATCCCGAGGTGTACCATCTGCACAAATATGTCCATCTTCTAATACAATCACACGTTGGGACAACGCCAAGGCCTCCTCCAGGCGGTGTTCCACCAATAGCACCGTCGTACCGAACTCTCTATGGAGTCGGGCAAGAACAGAAAAAAATTCTGTTGCTGCAATAGGGTCCAATTGGCTAGTAGGTTCATCCAGAAGCAGAACGGAAGGTTGTGTCACCATTGCCGCTGCCAATTGAAGAATTTGCTTTTGCCCTCCTGACAGATTGGATACTTCTTCATGATACCATCTTTCAATACCAAAATAATGGGCCATTTCCGCTATGCGAAGCCGAATGATTTCAGGAGCATACCCTAAATTTTCCAGTCCAAATGCCAATTCATGCCAGACCTTATCTGTCACAATTCCATCTTCGGGACTTTGCCCAACATATCCTATGGATTCGGCCTGAGTGCGCCGGGAAGATCGACACAGAGGCTCCCCATTCCAATCGATAGTGCCTGTTTTATACCCGTGAGGTGTGAGATCTGACTTTAGGTGGCGCAGCAATGTGGACTTCCCGCTTCCAGATGGGCCACAAAGGGTAATAAACTGTCCCTTTTCTATGGTGATGGAAATATGATCTAGAGCAAGCTGACTTTCTCCGGGATAAGCAAAATTCAGCTGATAGATGCGATATACTTCCATTTTTTCCCCTCCCAAAGATGTCCTGCAATTGGCACAATGCATGTTAAGCCATAAAGCGCCCAAAAGAAAAAGGTACTTCCTGTTGGTTCGTTCCATCGTATCATCGGAAGATATTGAATAGTAAAGGCACCGGAAATGCCGCCCCACACCAGACCAATTGTCACAATTCCCAAGCAAATAAGAAGCCATCTATCCCGGTTGGTCAATGGATACAGAGAAAATCTACTTCGTCCTTTTAGGCCGTACCCTCTGCTTCTCATAAGATCTGCTGTTTCCACACCATGCTCTAATGCCCAAGTGATTAAAATAGAAAATGCTGCCGCCGCTCCTCGAATTCTTTGTTTCATAGTCTCGGCCCTTTCCCCTTTTCCAATCCCTCGTTGTGCCTGCCTCACACGTTTCATTTGCAACCGAAACTGGGGTACAAAACGCAGTATCATAGAAAGCAAGAGAGAAAAAGCCGGTGCAATGCGGCCGAACAGACAGACAATCTGATCTGACGTGATCAGGGCATGAAAACAAAAAAACCAGCATAAAACAGCGCCAAACATAAAGGCGGAAGCCACACCGCGAATCACGGACTCCAGGGTCAACGGGTTTCCACTAGGGAAATAGGCCAAAATAGTAATGCCTTGATGATTAAACAAAGGATTAAGCAGTGCTGTTAACAGTATCAATGGGAGTAGCACCTTCCATCCAAATAAGATGGCCTTTTTCCCTTTTAGCAGTATAGCATAACTATATGCGCACAAAAAAGATAGCAAAAGGCAAAATGGGTGGAGCCATATCATGGAACCAATCATGACTAGTAAGAAATAGCCAAGAAGTACCATTGGGTGTATCCGCATTTCCCTTTTCAACTTTCTCCCCCCTTTTTACAAAAAGATTCTCCCTGATGGCAGGGAGAATCTTCATTGTTCATTGCCTATTACAACGTTTACATATGGTTTTCTTTTTTCTGCAAAATCCGACCATACAATAAGTTGATCTCAGTATATCGGATTTTTTATCAAAATACAAGACCTTTTCGTTCTATCAAAGCTCTTTCTTTGGTGGTAATTTCTGTTCCAGCCGATACTTTGTCTTCCCTTCTGGGACAGGTACAGGGTATTTACCTGTGAAACATGCAGAACAAAATCCACAGGAAGAATGATCAGCCAGCATCCCTACGTCGTTTTCGCTGAGAAATCCCAATGAATCAGCTCCGATGATTTCTGTAATCTCTGCAAGAGTATGCTTGCAGGCAATTAAGTTTTCCTGAGAATCTATATCTGTACCAAAGTAGCAAGGATGACGAAAAGGTGGGGCCGATACCCGCATATGCACTTCTTTGGCACCAGCTTCTCGTAGCAAACGTACGATTCTTGCACTGGTTGTTCCTCGTACAATAGAATCGTCAATCAGCACTACTCGCTTTCCTTCAACAGTGGCTGCAATGGGATTGAGCTTTAAACGCACATCTCTTTCCCGTTGGCTTTGTGTGGGTTGAATGAATGTTCGACCAATATACTTGTTTTTTACAAAACCCACTCCATAGGGAATCCCGCTTTGCTGGGCATATCCCAATGCAGCATCAAGCCCCGAATCAGGAACTCCTATCACCACATCTGCCTGTACAGGATGTTCCAATGCCAGAAATGCACCTGCCCGTTTTCGCGCTATATGGACGCTTGATCCATCAATCACAGAATCTGGACGCGCAAAATAAATAAATTCAAATACACAAAGAGATGTTTTCTTGCCACCACAATGGGTTCGAATCGACCGCAGTTTTCCTTCGCTCATTACAATAATCTCACCCGGCTCTACATCTCTCATAAATGTAGCCCCTATGCTGTCCAGAGCGCAACTTTCTGATGCAACACACCAGCCGTCATTCCATTTGCCAATACAGAGAGGGCGAAATCCCATAGGATCCCGAGCTGCAATCAGTTTCTGGGGAGACATAATAACCAGAGAATAGGCTCCCCCCAGTTTTCCCATGGCCGCACAAATGGCCTCTTCAATGGATGGAGTCGTCAAACGCTCTTTGGTGACTGTATAGGCGATCACTTCCGTATCACTTGTTGTATGAAAAATAGCACCTGTTAATTCCAGCTCTTCCCGTAGAGCAGCCGCATTGGTCAAATTTCCATTGTGGGCCAACGCCATACTTCCTTTAATATGGTTGATGATAAGAGGTTGCGCATTGGCAACAATTTTTTTACCTGTCGTGCCATAGCGCACATGTCCAACTGCCATACTGCCTTCTCCCAATTGGGATAAACGCTCCCTGTCAAACACATCTCCAACCAGCCCCAGTGCTTTATAACCTGAAATGACACCCGAATCATTCACCGCAATACCGCAGCTTTCCTGGCCTCTATGTTGAAGAGCATAGAGGCCCGTATAAGTCACACTCGCCACATCCATATTTCGAAGGGAGTAGACACCAAACACTCCACATTCTTCGTGCACCTTTTCCGTTCTCATGTGTTCGCTCCATTTCGATTTTTACCTGTCATAATTCGCTTCATAACTTCCCAATACGCATCTTCTACATTACCCAAATCACGGCGGAACCGATCTTTATCTAATTTTTCCCCACTAACACTGTCCCAAAAACGACAAGTATCCGGTGAAATCTCATCTGCCAAAATGATTTCCCCATTTGGCGTTTTTCCAAACTCCAATTTAAAGTCAACCAATTCAATGTTGATATCTTTGAAAAATGTCGTCAAAATCTCATTGACTTTCAAAGCATTTTCTGAAATTGTCTTTAGCTCTGCTTCTGTCGCCCAGCCCATGGCTAAAATATGCGTCTCATTCACCATAGGATCTCCCAAGTCATCATTTTTATAGCAATATTCAATCACCGGACGCTGTAATTTTGTTCCTTCTGGAACCCCTACTCGCTTTGCCAGAGAACCTGCCGCAATATTGCGTACCACTACTTCCAATGGAATAATTGACACACGACGCACCAGTGTCTCACGGTCAGACAACTCTTTCACAAAATGAGTTTGAATCCCATTCTGTTCCAGAAGCTGCATCAAAAAATTGGTTACCTTATTATTAATGATCCCCTTATCTTGGATGTTGCCTTTTTTTTGTCCATTGAATGCCGTTGCATCATCTTTATAAGACACAATATAAAGCGAGTCATCTGAGGTGCGATAGACTTTTTTTGCTTTTCCTTCATATAATTGTTCCCGTTTTTCCATATATCTCTCCTCCTACTCTCTAATCATGCATTCTTTCATTTCTTATAACAAAAACGTGTCGCAATGGAAAATCCATTGCGACACGTTCCCTTATACTTGCACTAAGCAAAGGCAAAAGGATGCAGTACGGCAAATTACTTCACTTTTCTGTAGAAAAAATCCGCTTTTCTTCATTTGTTCTTGCCAAGGAATCCTTTTCCAACTGTTCGCTGTGTAAGACATTGCTCCCGCTCCTAATTGCCTTATTTTCATATACGCATTGCATTTTCGCAACAAAATATGAATATAGTCTATTGGATTCCTCTCTTTTTTGCAAGTCTTTTTGCTGAGAATTGCAATATTTCAGCATTCTCCACAATCCTCTTTCTTACATTTCCTGTTGAAATTGTGAATTGTGTAACTTGTATTTTCCCTAGGCTGGAATCAATTGAGCTACTCCGTGTTCAACCGCTTTCAAAATCAATTGGTGTCCTGCTTCGTTAGGATGAATGCCATCGATACATAAATAAGTGCTATAATCTGGTTTTTGTAAGAAAATGCTTCGAATATCAATCAACGGCACTTGCATCTGATTGGCCAGCTGGCAAACTTGCATATTATACATTTCATGCCAACGGTAAATGTATTCTTCACTTCCACCTAACCAGTGCAAAATATTAGAGCCATTCAACCCTTTACTGATCCATTGAAAATATCGTTTGGCATGAATAGGTGGCAAATTCAATAGCACAGGTTTACCACCCAGTTCTCGCGCCTTCGTTACCAACTGAGCATATGTGTCAGCAAATACATCAAGAGGCGTTTTAGGTAGATGCTGTGCCTCTGGAGCTTCCGAGATTTTGTTCCAATCAAAATCGGAATCGTTTCCCCCAAATTCCAGCACCGTAAAATCAGAATCTGCAATCTCCTTCTGATGTTGATCCATTAATTTCTTCCCTTTGGAAATGGTACATCCAAATTTTGCATAATTCTCAACGCGTACACGCATTTTATGACAAAATAGATTTACAAAACTGTCTTTCAAAAACGTATATCGCTCTCGAATCTTATCGAATACGACTCCTCTGGATAAAGAGTCTCCAAATATACAAATTGTTTTCATACTTATATTCACCGCCTCATCCTTAATCTAATATTAAATACTATATTACATTATTTCATTGATTTCAATAGGCTATTCTATCTTTTAACAAAAAGTTCTCAAAATAAAACCAGGGTTTTGCAGAACACTTGTCATATCTGCAAAACCCTGGTTTTTTCAGTTAATCAGTTTTTTCACGTCATCATTATGCCCCATAATGATTAATGTCTCTTTTGCTTGAAGGATATGATCTGGTTTTGGATTTGGAGCGATCTCCCCTTTTTCTTTCGTTGCCAAAATACTGATATGGTACTTGGAACGTACACCTACTTGTAAAATGCTTTTATTGACCCAATTACGAGGAGTGGGAATTTCATAAATAGAATACTCAGGTGTTAATTCGATATAATCAAATACATTATCTGAACCGTACTTGACCGCAAGGCGAAATGCCATTTCCTTTTCCGTGTAGATCACTCTATCAGCACCATTTCTTAGTAAAAACTTAGAGTGGACTTCTCTACTGGCTCTGGCCAGTACAAATTTTGCACCCGCTTCTTGAAGCAATGCCGTTGTTTCTAAAGAACTCTGGAAATTATTCCCGATCGCAACTACACATAGGTCAAAATTTCGCACTCCTAAAGAAGCAATAAATTTTTCATTGGTGCTATCGCCAATTTGAGCATTTGTCACATAAGGCAATATTTCATTTACTTTCTCTTCTGAGATATCTACTGCCATAACTTCATTACCTAACTCACTGAGCCTTACCGCCATATAATATCCGAAGCGACCCAAGCCAATCAATAAAACCGATTTCAAATCGTTTCCTTCCTTTCGCAGTTTTCTATATAAAATCTATCCCACAACAATTGTATCCATAGGAAATTTGGATGGCGTGCTACCCTGATTATCCGTCATTGCATACAGCATGGTCAGACAACCTACACGACCAAAATACATTAGAAAGATCAAAATGATCTGCGATAATGCGCTTAAACTTGGGGTAATTCCCAAAGTAAGTCCCACCGTCCCAATGGCAGATGCAGACTCAAACATAGCCGATAAAATGTCCACACGGTCTATGGCGGAAATAGAAATAGATGCAACTAGGAATAGGATTAAATAAAGAGATACAATAGTACTTACATTGCGTAAAACTTTATGATCTAATCGGCGTCGGAAACACTGAATATCAGAATGTCTGCGAAATGTAGACCGAATTGAAAACGCCAAAACTGCTACAGCTGTTGTCTTCATTCCGCCAGCTGTGGATCCTGGAGATCCGCCAATGAGCATTAACACAATCATAATTAATAAACTGGCACCTTGCATAGATGCTAAATCCAATGTGTTGAAGCCAGCCGTTCTCGGTGTTACAGATTGGAACAGACTGGATAGTACTCGCTCTCCGCCTCCTTGATTTACCATTGCAGATCCGTTCCACTCCAAACAGAGGAACAGCAAAAAAGGAATAACAATCAAAAGCGCTGTAGTAACTAATACTACTTTCGTTTGAAGCGCATATTTACGTATCTGTAACTTGTGGTGCTTTAAATCTCCCCAGACAAAAAAACCCAAGCCTCCTAATACAATTAGACACATCAACACGACATTAATCAATACATCTCCTGATACAGTCGTCATGGAGGACATAGGCTGACGGATGCCCATTAAATCGAATCCTGCATTGCAAAAAGCAGACACAGAGTGAAACAGTGCAAAATAAAGGCCTCTCCAAAACCCCATCATTGGACAGAATCGCAAAGCCAGCAAAAGAAAACCGCCACCTTCCAGCAACAGCGTCGTACGAAACACCAACTGTGTTAAGCGTATGATGCCGCCTGTCTGATGTGCTGAAATAGATTCTTGCATCATCACTCTTTGTTTTAAACCAATTTTCCTTCTGGTGAAAATAGAGACAATAACCATCATAGTAATAAACCCCAATCCACCAATTTGAATCAGCCCTAAAATGACCCATTGTCCAAACAAAGACCAGTAGGCATACGTATCCTGTACCACCAAACCTGTCACGCAAGTGGCAGAAGTGGAAGTAAATAGTGCATCAAGAAAAGGGGTAACCTCACCTGTTCGTGTAGAGATTGGCAGCATCAATAGCAATGCCCCAAACAAGATAATAAAAAAATACCCCATAATTATAATTTTTGTTGGTGTTGCTTTTCTAAGCCTATTTCTTACAGCATTCATAGGACACACATCGTCTCCTCACTCCATCGTCTTTTTACTCACGTTCTTTTTAATATAATCCTTTCACTCTTAAAAATCAATATCCAACTATATAAAAGAGTCTAACTTCTGTAAATGATGCCGAGTTCTCTTCAAAACAAGATCCCCCTAAACTGATCAGCCAGTTTAGGGGAATCTTGTTTATTGTTGTCGGAATCGGGCCAAAAATTCTTTGGTGCTCTGCTGCTGCGGATGCTGGAAAATATCTTCCGGTGTGCCTTCTTCACAAATCACACCATTGGCCATATAAACGACATGACTGGATACGTCACGTGCAAAAGCCATTTCATGAGTTACAACAAGCATTGTAAGCCCTTCTTTGGCTAAATTACGCATAACGGACAGAACTTCACCTACCATTTGAGGGTCCAATGCAGAAGTCGGTTCATCAAACAGAAGTACTTCCGGCTCCATTGCAAGGGCTCTGGCAATAGCAACACGTTGCTTCTGACCTCCGGAAATCTGCCGCGGTTTTGCATTAATATAAGGTGCCATTCCTACTTTATCCAAGTAGAAGAGCGCCGTTTCCCTAGCTGTCTTTCGGTCTTTCTTTAGTACTTTCATCATGCCAACCATGCAGTTTTCTAACACAGTCATGTTGTTAAAAAGGTTGAAATTTTGAAATACCATTCCTACTTTTGCCCGATAGGCAGCCAGATTGGATTGGTGCCGAAGCAATACGTTTTCTCCATGATATACAATTTCACCACTGGTTGGTGTTTCTAGCAAATTGATGCAGCGCAAAAGCGTAGATTTCCCTGAGCCCGACGCTCCAATGATGCAAGTAACATCGCCAACATGGACGGAAAAATCAATGTCTTTTAAGACTTCATTTTTACCAAATGTTTTGCCTAAATGCCGGATTTCTAAAATGGTCTCGCCACTCATCTTCCGTCCTCCTTTTCAGCTTCTTCACTCCCCGCTCTGCCAGGATAACTGTACATCCCGCTGGTATGTGCGAGTGTATCACTTGATGCAAGATCATAACTGTCTGATCCATCCATCTTGCGTTCCACCAGTCTTAAGATGCGGGAAACGGTAACTGTAAGGATTAAATATACAATCATTGTAATTGTAAACGTTTCAAAATACACATAGTAGGTACCTGCAACTGATTTGCTGGCAAAGAACAATTCAACTACACCAATCACGGATAACACACAAGTATCTTTTATGTTGATGATCAGATTGTTGCCGATTTGAGGCATAATATTTCGCAACGCTTGCGGTAAGATCACAGATGTCATCGTTTGCCAGTGTGTCATGCCAATGGCCTTCGCACCTTCTGTCTGTCCAGGATCGATGGATAGAATACCTCCTCGCGTTGTCTCCGCCATATATGCCCCTGTGTTGATGGACACGATAATAATGGCAGACAGCAACCATCCCATATCAATCCCTAAATAGAGCAAGCCATAGTAAATAAACACCGCCTGAACCATCATCGGTGTTCCACGGAACACTTCTACATAGACGTATAAAATGCCTTTCACGATGCCTATGAGAACACGTTTGACAGACCACTTCTTCTTATTGACTGGGATGGTCTGGACAGTACCTACAAGAAGCCCTATAATGCAGCCTATCAATGTGCTGATAAGCGCGATGACCATTGTGGTTCCCGTACTTCGTAAAATAGACATCCCATATTCTTGAATGATAAATAGGATCCGTTCTAAAAATCCATCTGGCAACGACATCGGTTATCGTCCTCTCTTGTTCTGACATTGATGAGTACCACTTGGCCAGTTGCAGGCACTCAAGCACTCGATTGTTTTATTCAGACAAAGGCTGTACTGCGATGGCTTCATCCATCATTTTGGTAAAATCATCTTCTGTCAAAGTGGACAAGACACTGTTGATGCTGTCAACTAATTCTGTATTGCCCTTTTGCACAGAAATACCAATATTGATCTCTTCTTCAGAAACTTCAAAATTATCATCAGAATCTGTAAAATCCAAAAGAACCATGTCAGGATATGCTACACAAGCTGCTTTTGCTGTAGGCATGTCTGTCACGACCAAGTCAACTTTGCCAGAATCCAATGCTACCAGCATAGTAGGTGCAGATTCCATGGCGGGCTGAATCTTGGCATCCTTGATTTGTGGCAGGCAAACATCATACCACACAGTGTTGATTTGGGAAGTCGCTGTTGCGCCTTCTAAATCAGCCACACCTTTGGCATTAGCATAAGGGCTGTCTTTCTTGGTCAAAGTGACGATAGAAGCATAGTAATAAGGCTCTGTAAAGTCTACGGTTGCCATCCGTTCAGAGGTGATGGATTGTCCTGCAATGGCACAATCAATTTTTCCAGACTGTACGGCAATTGGAAGAGAATCCCAATCCAGTTTGTAGATTTCTAAATCCCAGCCTAGCTTTTCGCAAATGAGCTTTGCCATCATGACATCATAGCCCAAAGCATAATCAGCACTGTCCTTGATGGGTACTGCACCATTGGAGTCATCTGACTGTGCCCAGTTATACGGTGCATAGGCGCACTCCATACCCACACGCAGCACTTTCTTTTCTGTGGTGGTATCTGCCGAAGGAGCTGTAGACACATCCCCAGAGGTTTCAGCAGACGGTGCCGCACTTTCTGTCGTTTCTCCATTGCCACCGCAAGCACAAAGTGCCAGAAGCATCAGACACGACAGAGCAAATACAAAAATTCGTTTCATTTTCATAACTCCCTTTCCTTATTTTCTATCTTGAATTTCAAAATAGACAAAACAAAAACCATGTTGCTTCACAAAGGAAGCACCATGGCCAAGCTACGGGAATACCGCACTTTTTTCACCCAATGATAGCGCTCCACATTCGTGACAGTACGTCAGATTTTTTCCAACATACCAGCATAACATTTCCAGGCAAATGTCACACTTCGGCTGACACCCCTTTGATTTGCAGCGGGTACCTGCCCTTGCTGCAAACGACTCTTGATGCCCGCACCTCTATCATTGCTTTGGAGCAATGCTCCAAAAACAATTATCAAAATATAAGTAATAATTAAAACTTACCACGCTTTTCCCCTTCTGTCAACCGTTTCCCCATAAGAATGACACGAGATACAGCTGATTTTACTGTTCCAAATTTTAGTGAAATCAACTTGGCAAAAAGGATCTTATTTTTCCTAAAAAACAATGCGGCTTTCTCAAAGAAAGCCGCATTGTTTGCTTTTCTATACTTCGTGACGCAAACGCGCTATCCATTTCTGTAACTCTGTAAAAAGCAGCATCAAAATGCATAGTCCTAAGATCTCCAACCATTGGGCTCCTGGAATCACACCCAGCCCAAATAATACACGCAGAGGCGGGATCAATACAACCACCAATTGCAACAAAGTTGATACGCCCAATGCCACCCATAACATAGGATGTTGCTTTGCCTTCATTCGGAAAACCGATGTGTGCTCTGACTGAAATCCAAGAGCTGCAAACAATTGTGCCATCGCCAGTGTGACAAACGCCATACTCATTCCTACCTCTGGCGCCAAACGGCTCCCCAGAAGAAATGCCGCAATGGTAATTGCTGCTTCAAAAACGCCTGTCATAAAGACACGGAACCATTCTCTTCCCGTAAAGAAGGGAGTTTTTTTATCTCTTGGCTTTCTCTCCATCACTCCTTCTTCCGCTGGCTCTACACCCAGAGCCAAAGCAGGGAAGGAATCGGTAACAAGGTTGACCCACAGAATATGCACTGGATTTAAAATACGCCAGCCTGCCATTGTTGCTACTAACATTGTCAATACTTCGCCTGCATTGGAAGACAATAAAAACCGCACCGCTTTGTGGATATTATCAAAAATACGTCTTCCTTCCCGTACGGCAATGACAATTGTTGCGAAATTATCATCTGTCAAAATCATGTCAGATGCACCTTTGGATACATCTGTTCCCGTTATTCCCATGCCAACGCCGATTTCCGCCGCCTTCAGTGCTGGTGCATCGTTTACACCGTCACCTGTCATGGCAACAATTTTACCACGTTTTTGCCATGCAGCTACAATACGACTTTTGTGCTCGGGCGCCACCCTTGCAAATACCGCAATATCTCCAATCTGGTCGTACAATTCCTGATCGCTCATAGCCTCTAATTCTACACCGGTGATAGCCTTGCGACCGTCTCCTAAAATACCCAGTTCTTCTGCAATGGCTGCTGCTGTAATTTTGTGATCCCCAGTAATCATAACCGGTAAAACCCCTGCTTTTCGGCAAGTTGCAATGGCACGCTTGGCCTCTTCTCTAGGTGGATCTATCATTCCTGCAAGACCACAGAAAACCAAGCCACTTTCCGTACCATTCATGTCATCGGGATCAAAAGATTCTACGTCTTTGTATGCAAATGCCAATACACGAAGCGCTTGTTTTGCCATTGCTTCATTTGCCTTCTCAATATAGGAACGATTTTGCAAAGGTACTTCTTGACCACCTTGCAAAAAGCGGTCGCAGCGGGCCAGAAGAACATCTGGTGCCCCTTTTACAAACACACGCTGTTTTCCATTGGGAAGGTCAATCACAACAGAGGAAAGCTTTCGGTCGGAGTCAAAAGGAAATTCTCCTGCTCGTCGCCGGTCTTTGACATCGTCCATAGTATAAATATGTTGTTGAATCAAATAATCCAACAGCGCAGTTTCCGTTGGATCGCCTACAAACTGATCCCCTTCCCCCGGGTTGGAATCATTGCAATGAAGCATGGCAGCAAATAACATGTCTGGCGCTTCTTCATTGGTCCAGATCTGTTTAACGGTCATCCGATTCAATGTTAATGTCCCTGTTTTATCGGAACAAATAACCTGAGTAGAACCCAACGTTTCAACCGCTGGTAACCGCCGAATAATAGCTCCCTGATCCGCCATGCGACGCATTCCCATAGCAAGCACAATGGTAACAACCGCCACCATTCCTTCTGGAATAGCAGCCACAGCAAGAGAAACCGCGGTTAAAAACATTTCCAGAGGAGTTCTTCCAGAAAGCAACCCTACTACAAAAATAACTGCCGCTACACCGATAACACCCACCGACAAGATATTCGATAGTTTGTTAAGTTTCTGCTGCAATGGTGTGCTTTCTGTCTTACCTGTAGCAAGCTGATGGGCAATCTTACCCATCTCTGTCTGCATTCCTGTTGTTGTAATCACTCCTGTGGCTCTTCCATATGTGACAGCCGTTCCCATATGAGCCATATTCAGACGGTCTCCCAATGGGGCATCTGGATCTTCAATGACTTGTGCCGTCTTTTCCACCGGAACAGACTCACCCGTCAACGCAGATTCTTCCACTTTGAGAGAATTACAGCTCAAAATACGCAAGTCAGCAGGAATACTATCTCCTGCTTCTAATACTACAATATCACCTACTACTAAATCAGCAGCTGGTAATTTAGTAACTACACCATCTCTCATCACTTTCGCAAATGGCGCCGCCATTTGCTTGAGTGCTTCTAAAGCCGCTTCTGCTTTTGCTTCCTGAATAGAACCTAAAATAGCGTTTAAGAAAACAACTGCTGCAATGATACAGGTATCCACCCATTCTCCTAAAAACCCGGAAATCAAAGCCGCTGCAACGAGCACCCAGATCATAAAATCTTTAAATTGACCTAGAAAGATGCTGAGAATGCTTCGTTTTTTTCCTTCCTCCAGCTTATTTGGTCCATCGCGTTCCAACCGTCTGACAGCTTCTTCTGTTGTCAAACCATTGGGTCCAGTACCCAGAGCACTTAAAAGTGCATCTGTATCTTGCGTATGCCAGAATTGCTTTTCTGCTGACATCATTCCCTATCCTTTCTTGAATTGATCTCGTTTCTGCTCTGTGTGACATTCAGCTGATCCAACTTTCCATCCTTACTATATGAAAAAAAAGGAAACAGTATGTAATGTGCCATTATAGTATGCCAACCCCCTACCTGTCAATGGAAATAACGGCAATTTTTCTTTTTTAATACATTTACAAATTATTCATGATTTTTTCATGATTTGCTCGTATTTATTCGTTAAAATGCAATCATTCCTAGCAGAAAGGACGGTGGCCGTATCGAAGAAGCAGAATGCAGGATCAGTTTCATAAAACATAATACCCTCCCAACTTCATATTCATCAAAACTCTGTAAACAGAACAACACAAGACATCAAGGACTGCCTTTCCCCCCGATCGGCAGTCCTTTGTCTATGCTCTCGGCTTCATATCGAGAAAGTGGTATAGAAAGGAAAACTGCGCGTATATATTGAAACAGAGAATAGTGAAACAAGCCATAATAATCTTGTAGGGAGGGCTGACATATGGCAATGTCAATTATATGGATTTTGATGATCCTACTCTCTGTCGTTTCCAGTCTTTTTTTAGGAACAGGAGACGCTGTTTCAAAAGCTGCATTGGATGGAGCAGCAGCAGCTGTTCAGCTCTGCCTCTCGATGGCAGGTGTCCTTTGCCTGTGGAGTGGAGTTATGGAAGTCATGCGGCAATCTGGACTTATGCGGGTTCTTTCTCGTCTGCTTCGTCCAGTTTTATCTCTTTTATATCCTGAATTCAAAAACGACAATAGCGTTATGGAACCCCTTTCGGCCAACGTATCAGCCAATCTCCTCGGGCTTGGCAATGCCGCAACTCCGATGGGAATCCAAGCGGCACTTCGAATGAACCGATCAGCGAAAGGCGTGGCAACAGATCCTCTCTGCAGGTTGGTAGTATGCAATACAGCTTC
>CAWVKD010000037.1:0-14441 GCA_963929765.1 Clostridia bacterium
CTGATCTCCATATTTAGAGATAAACTGTCGAGCAACGTCCCAGATATCTTCCCCGTGGTATCCATCTTCTGGAAATGAACAAGCATCTTCTCCATAGAGCAGTTGTAGATACCTTGCCTCTAGGGAACGTCCGAATAAGTCCACTTGGTTACCTGCATCATTTACATAGAACTCACGCCAGACATCGTAACCGGCACGTTCTAAAATGGAGGCCAGTGCATCTCCTAAAACACCGCCCCGTGCATTTCCGATGGTCATGGTACCTGTTGGATTGGCAGAGACAAATTCAACCATGACGCGAGTTCCGGTACCGACATTGATTTGTCCATACATGGAACCTTCCTGTTCAATATCTTGTAAAACTGCGCCGTACCAACGAGGAGAAAGTCGGAAGTTGAGAAAACCGGCGCCAGCTATTTCTGCCGATGCAAAATAGCTGTCAGAAAGGTCTAAATGTTCCAAAAGAATTTGCCCAATTTCTCTGGGATTACGTTTCATCGTTTTGGCGGCAGCCAGTGCAATATTGGTTGCATAATCACCGTGTGCAACATCTTTTGGAATTTCAATGATTCCAGAAAGTGAAAGCCCAGCAGGAAGTAGTCCTTCTCTTGCCGCAGCTTCATAGGCATTGTGGGTTAATGTGGCAATTTGGTCTTTGGCTGCCTGAATCAAGTTTGACATGATAAAAGCTCCATTCTGTTGCCGGAAACGGCATTGTTTGAATATTAAGATTGTATAGAACGATCAGCGGTTCTTACATGGATATGAAAATAATTAACTCCTGCAATGGCATGATCGATCTCCAGAGCATAATTGATCTCAATGCTGCCACCTGTTTCATCCAAATTGGAATGGACCCGGTGAGCGGCAACACCGACAGTCATGGAACCATACGGTGTTTCATACATGGAAATGTGTTTCTGCCCTTCTTCAAACACCATTTGAGAATTAATTTCACCTAATCGAACCAGAGTGACCCGATCTTTTTCTACTTGAAAAGTGGTAGTAGTGCCCTCCAAACCTGTCAATTCAGACTCCATGTAGGAGAGTTGATACCCCGTTTCGTTTCTGGATAAAGTACCGGATGTGACAAGTTCAATCGAATCTTCTTCTGCGTTTTCGTAAGATTGGGCACCGCGGATTGATATGATAACCTCTTTGTTCATAAGTTTCCTCAGTTCTTCTAATGATAAAAAAACATTATATACTGTTTTTTTGTGTTTGTAAATGTCTGCAACAAAGAATACAAGTGGAGAAAGTGTTTTTTTAGCAGGATTCGTCAATGGATACTTGTTCTACGAAGCCTTTGACCGCTCGCCCCAAAAAAATAGTAGCTAGGCGGGAAAAATTATCTGTGCTGTCAGTGACGTAATAATAACAGTCTGCCACATAGCCGGGGCGCTCAGCCGCCAATGCATGATGTTGTATCAATTTTTGTTTTAAATGGAGCGCACCTTGGGCACCGGTACTGATAAGGGTTACATCCGGTCCCAAAAATGCACCTATGGCATCACTGAGCAATGGGTAGTGGGTACAGCCTAGGATTAAAGTGTCGATCCCAATGTTTTTCAATTCTGTGAGGTATTCTTGGGCTGTTAATTCAACAAGGGGATCTCCTTTGGAATAATGCCCGTTTTCTACCAGAGGAACGAAAAGAGGGCAGGGAACACTATAAATTTGTGCAAGAGGGTTTTCTTTTCGGATGATTCGTTCATATGTCCCGCTGCGAATAGAAGCCTGGGTTCCAATCAGCCCTATTTTATGGTTCCGAGTGGCTTTTGCTGCCGCTTTGGAAGCAGCTTCCGCTACGCCTAAAATGGGTAGATCATATTCCGACTGTACCAGATCCAAAACGGTAGTGCTGACAGTGCCACAGGCAACCATAATGGCTTTGATATCAAATGTAGTTAGAAAATCTATATCTTGTCTGGCATATTTTAAAATAGTTGCCCTGGATCGACTTCCGTAGGGCACACGACCGGTATCGCCCAAATAAATGATGCGTTCGTTTGGGAGCAGGTCGAGTAACTCCCGCACGACAGTAAGTCCACCAAGGCCAGAATCAAATACGCCAATGGGGCGATTGTCCATGTCAGGTCCTCCTTTGGGGGCGGCATGGCGATAAGATAAAAATGCCGTGCCGCGAAATATTGTGGTTGACGCCACAGAATCCGACAGTCACTATCATATGATAAGTAACGAAAGAAAACAAGTGGGGGAAACGAAAAAGTCTCTGCAAAAGAAAAATCCTTTCCTTTTGCAGAAACTTTTGTTCCACAGCTTTTATGGAATGATGACTGCCAACATAACAGCTGGCTGCTGAGTTCGATTTTCAACTTGATGGGATGCGCCATTTGTAGTGAATGCGCCATCTCCAGAGTGTAATATGTGCTCAATGCCATTTTCTGTAACAACCAGTTCCCCTTCTAGCACATAGTATATTTCTGCGTTGGTTTCGTGGATGTGGGGACCGATAGAAGCACCGGGGTGGAATACACATTTGGCGCAAAGTGTACATTTTTCGGCCATCTGATCAGCTTCGAAAATGTGTAGGACATCGATTTTGCCTGTTCCATCGTGAATGTTTGTCCATACTTGAGGATGCATATTTTCCTGATGAACGATCATGGGGCAATTCTCCTTTCTATTTTCTTTGTTCTAATAGGGACTTTTTGATTGCATATAACGCTCCACCAAAGGGGAGAAAGCAGCAAAAGCAGAGGGAAGAGCGTATACGTGCTGCAATTCGGATTGAGTAGCCCAGATCCAACCATTTGGAAGATCTTCATTGGTGAGGATCATAGCCTTGGCCGTCATATGCCATTCGACATGGGTAAAAATATGTTTCCCGCGCTGTATTTCCAGAGTTTGTCCTGGAAGAATGCCCCAGGCTTTCAAGCTGTCGGCGCCATCCCCTAATACGTTGGGAAATTCCCAAAGTCCAGAGAGAAGACCTTTATCAGGACGTTTACAAAGGGCGATTGCATTGTTGTAAAACAGCAAAAAAACTGTGCGTTCCTCGATGCGTCTAGGTTTCTTAGGGGACTTAATGGGGAGCTCTTCGGTTTTTCCTAGGAGATAGGCAGTACAAAAAGAAGCAGCAGGACATAGGTCGCAGAGAGGAGCACCATTGGGCAGACACACAGTGGCCCCTAGTTCCATAAAAGCCTGGTTAAAATTGCCGGGATGAGCAGTTGGAATGATATCGCCAATCGCACTTCGTAATATCTGCTTTGATGGCTGAGCTGCAATGTCTTTTTGAAATCCGGTGATCCGTGCTGCAACACGCAGAACATTTCCATCTACAGCAGGAACAGGAATGCCAAATGCGATAGAAGCAATAGCGCCAGCAGTATATTCACCAATGCCGGAAAGGGAAAGAATTTCTTTGTAGGTACTGGGAAATATGCCACCAAATATCTCCATGATTTGAATAGCTGCTTTTTTCAAGTTCTTAGCGCGACGATAATATCCTAATCCCTCCCATAATTTCATCAATTGTTCGTCCGATACGGCCGCTAAGTCAGCGACAGAGGGAAGGATAGACAGAAATCGCTGGAAATAAGGAATAACAGCAGTGACTCTGGTTTGTTGTAGCATAATTTCAGAAATCCAAACCCGGTATGGTGTAGGATGGGTACGCCAAGGTAGAACTCTGGCATGTTCTTTATACCACTGGAGTAGAGGGATTGGTAATTGTTTCAAAGGTGTAATATTGATCATCATTTCTCCTTTAAAGAGGGTACACTTCTGGTATCAGTATAACGTAAAGTAACGACAGGCGCAAAGGATTTTACGAAAATCCGCAAAAAAAGACGAAGAAAGGCAATTGCCTTTCTTCGTCTTTTCAATCTGCTGTAAAAAAGGAAAAGATTATTTGTCGTATTTAAAGAAACCTTCACCAGATTTGCGGCCCAGCTTACCACCGCGCACCATCTTAACCAACAAAGTAGCAGGACGATATTTAGGATCACCGGTTTCTGCGAAAATGATCTTCATGATGGACAAGCAGATGTCCAAGCCAATGAAATCACCCAAGGAAAGGGGGCCCATCGGATGGTTTGCGCCAAGGCGCATTGCCGTATCAATATCCTCCGGGGTTGCTACATTGGTTTCAACAAGGCCGATAGCTTCATTGATCATGGGGATCAAAATTCTGTTAACGACGAAGCCAGGTGCTTCCGCAACTTCCACAGGCTCTTTGCCGATGGCAACAGACAGTTCTTTGATTGCGTCAAAGGTTGCATCAGAAGTCTGGATACCACGAATCAGCTCAATAAGCTTCATTACAGTGGCGGGGTTAAAGAAATGCATACCAATGACCCTGTCAGGACGGTTGGTAGCAGCAGCAATCTCCGTGATAGAAATGGAGGAGGTATTTGTGGCAAAAATGGTTTCAGGTTTACAGATTTCACCCATTGCGGTAAAGAAAGTATTCTTCACTTCAATGTTTTCCGCAATGGCTTCCAAAACCAGATCGGCGTCAGCAGCCAGATTCATATCAGTGGAGAATGTGAGTCGACCCCAAACGGCGTCTTTTTCTTCTGCAGTCATACGTCCTTTGGAGACGAGTTTTTCCAAACTTTTGGTAATCTGGCCCATTGCTCTGTCCAGAGAGGGCTGGCGACGATTATAAAGGACAACGGTCAGGCCGCTCTGGGCAAATGTCTGTGCAATATTTGTGCCCATGGTGCCGGCGCCGGCTACCACAACTTTTTTCATGCTAATTTTCCTCCGTTACTTGTACTTAGATTCTTCTTTGTTTATCTTTTGTGATATTTGTGATTATCTATTCTTAATGTTCTTTTCTTCTCTCTTTTCAAGGAAAGCGCTCATGCACTCTAACTTATCTTCTGTAGAGAAGCAGAGACCGAATGCTTCAGACTCGAAAGCAAGGCCGGTGTTAATGTCAGCTTGCATGCCCTTACGGATGCAGAGCTTAGCTTGGCGGACAGCTACCTGAGGCATCACAGCAATGGATTCAGCCAGTTCCATGGCGGCGTTCATCAGTTCTTCGGGGGCAACCACTTTATCAACCAAACCAATAGCCAGAGCTTCGTCAGCTTTGATTCTTCTGGTGCTCAGAATCAGTTCCATTGCCTTGCCATAGCCGATGATACGGGGCATTCTCTGAGTGCCACCAAAGCCAGGGGTAATACCCAAACCAACTTCAGGCTGGCCAATCAGTGCCTTTTCACTTGCAATACGCATATCGCAAGCCATGCACAATTCACAACCGCCGCCCAAAGCAAAGCCATTGACAGCTGCAATAACGGGTTTGTCCAGATTTTCAATCTGCAGGAAGGTTTTGTTTGCCAAAGCAGCAAAATTCTGGCCTTCTACAGCGGTCATAGTCTTCATAGCGGCGATATCAGCACCAGCAACGAAGGAACGGCCTTCACCGGTCAAAATTGCAACATAAATGTCGTCGTCGTTTGCCACTTCAGTGAACACTTCGGACAGGTCGTTCAATACGTCGGCGTTCAGAGCATTCAGAGCCTTGGGACGGCTGATGGTTACAATTCCTACGTGACCTTTCTTTTCCAGTAATACATTAGTAGCCATGTTGTATTCACTCCTTATATTTTTATAGGGGATTTGGAGTCATCTGCAAAAAAACAACATGATAAACAAATGGAGTTTCGTCTGCAGAAAAATGCGTCATGGTGTACAAGAGATTGGCCTAATAAAAATCCACGGCGCGTCTTTTGGAGAAGAAAAATTGTTTACATATAGCCTTTTGCAGACAACCCGCCCTCTCTTCAAACATATGAAGATTCGCTATATGTTTGAGTATATCCTCTTTGTACGAAAGAATCAAGTCTTTTCCAAGGAAAACAGGGTGGAAATTTTGAAAAATTTCACACAGAATCTAAAATTGAGAGGAAAAGATCAAAGAAAAAAGTATATTTGCGATTATATAATGAGGAAATGGCTAAGTCATAACAAAAGGTAGGATTGACAAAGGAGAGACGGCTTTGTATAGTGTTTTGTATCATTATTATGGTTAAAATGATAGAACGAAAGACTGGCACAAGAAAATCCGTTCAAAGGTTCTACCGTTTATTCCATAGAGAAGATATTGTTTGACTTTGTGACGGAACAGCGTTGAAATATAAAAAGGCGCTTAATCTGAAATTTGCAGTACAAGGCTTAATGAGCGAGTAGTGCGTATGGTTTGAAAAGATGTTATAAATGCAAAGGCGCATTGAAAGGAGTTTGGTCCTGTGCCCAAAAAAAAGAAAAAACAGTCAATGAAACAGACAACCAGCCAGATGGAATCGACTTTTTCAGCCGATCAGTTTTCAGCCGATCAGTCAGTAGATGAGATGATTTTAAATGAAATGTTGGAGCAATCCTTTCAGAAATCAAATGAAACCCAACAGACAGAAGGGTCATTGCAGAATAAAAAGAACACACAGGAAAATCAAAGGAAAGAACGGCCTTTGGGGGAAAATGTGCCACCCAAAGTGGTTTCTTCGTCTGGCACAGGAAGTCCAAAAGACAGCACCTCTTTGCTGTTGTCCAAACGCAAGAAAAAAGTGCCTGTTGGCAAAGTGATTGTGGCTATTGTCCTCATAGCAGTAGTGGCACTTATTGTTCGAAGTTGTTTTTTCTCTGCAAAGCAAGGGGAAAAGGTGGAGTATGAAGAAGTAAAGGCTGAGCGACGCGATTTAACAGTGGTTCTCAATGGAACAGGGAGCATTACCGGGGCAGATGAAGCGGTAATTATACCAGCAATGGTGGGAAAAGTCCAGTCTGTTGATTGTCAAGAAGGGGATATGGTAAAAAAAGACCAAGTGCTGATCACGCTTGACAGGGCGGATGGAGAGTATGCGGTGGAGCGGGCTCAATTGGCATTGGATAGTGCAAATGATACGTATCAGCAACTTTTAGAAACGCAAAACGATCAAAACATCACAGCTACAGCGGCAGGCGTGATTGATACATTGTCGATTGAAGAGGGAGATAGTATTACCGCAGGTATGGTGGTAGCTACCATTTCAGATCGTTCTTCCATGTTGCTCAAATTACCGTTTTTTTCAGCAGATTGCGATCAGATTTCCGTGGGTGCCAGTGCAACGGTAACGGTAAATGGCACTTTTGAGACGATAGCAGGCACAGTGGATAGTATCAGTGCTCTTCCTACTGTTGGCCCAGGCGGGACCGTGGTGCGTGAAGTGACCATTCGTGTGAACAATCCTGGCAATCTAACAAACGAGACATATGCTACTGCCGTAGTAGATGGAATTGCTTGCAGCGGCAGCGGGGTTTTCTCTTATCAGACAGAGAAAAGTGTTGTTTCCAAATCCATAGGAGAAGTAAGCAAGGTGTCTGTTCAGGAAGGGAGTGTAGTCCAAAAAGGTCAGGTTATTGCGGTGCTTTCCAGTGAAGACATAGAAAATCAGATTCAAAGTGCCAAGCGAGCGGTAGAAGATGCTGCCTTGACACTGGAAAATGCCCAACATCAATTGGATAATTATACCATTAAATCTCCCATTTCTGGAGTTGTAGTAGAGCAAAACTGTGCTGCTGGAGATACATTAGTTGCTGGGACACCGATTATGACTCTTTATGATTTGTCCTATTTGACTTTTGAAATCCAAGTGGATGAATTAGATATTTCTATGGTAGAGGTGGGGCAAACTGTGGAGGTAACAGCAGATGCCCTTCCCAATGATACGTTTCAAGGAGTTGTCGACAAAATAGGTATGAAAGGAGAGACGGCGCTTGGCGTTACCACATACCCCGTTACTGTCCGTCTGGAAGGGAATATAGATGGGCTCATGCCTGGGATGAATGTGGATGCTAATATCTCGATTGGCACCTATGAAAATGTGCTTACTGTGCCTGTGGAAGCTGTTACAAGAGGAAATACGGTTTTGGTTTCCGAGGAGAGTCCCAGTGCGAAAGGAAGCGAAGGGGATGAAACGAAAGAAACGGAAGAAATCGATGGGTTTGTACGAGTGCCAATTGAACTAGGTGCTGCGGATGACTATTACATTATTGTAACAAGCGGATTACAGGAAGGGGACACCCTTGCAGTGGTGAACCAAGAAAGCGGCAATCTTTTCGACCGGATGATGACTGGAGGCATGAATGGACAAAACAACTCTGTTGATAACGACAGTGAGGCCGGCAATAGTGACGGAGAAAGCGATGGCCAGTAAGAGAGGCGTACCAGAATGGCAATGATCGAATTGCACAATATTTATAAGATTTATCCTATGGGTGACACACAAGTGCATGCTCTTGATGGAATCAATCTGCACATTGAACAAGGGGAATTTGTTGCTATTGTAGGGCAATCAGGGTCTGGAAAGTCGACCTGTATGAATATCATTGGATGCTTGGACATCCCAACATCAGGGCAGTACTTTTTACAAGGGACGGATGTGTCTCAAATGAATGATGACGAATTGGCACTGATTCGCAACCAAATGCTAGGCTTTGTTTTTCAACAATACAACCTGATACCAACTCTTCATATTTTGGAAAATGTAGAATTACCTCTTCTCTACGCCGGTTTTGGTGCAACAGAGCGGCATCAGGCAGCAAGAGCAGCATTGGAAAAAATGGGGCTTGGTGATAAGCTGAAACATCGTCCGTCTCAGCTTTCAGGTGGGCAGCAGCAGCGAGTGGCTATTGCAAGGGCACTTGTTGGCAATCCGGCAGTGATTTTGGCGGACGAGCCAACTGGCGCATTGGATTCCCGTACAGGGCAGGAAATGCTGTACCATTTGCAAAACCTCCATCGGGAAGGACGTACTGTCATTTTAATTACCCATGACAATACCATTGCAGCGACTGCCAAACGTGTGGTGCGCCTGGAAGATGGGAAAATCGCCTATGATGGTCCAGCAGACGGTTACGGTGCACTGGTTACCCGTTTGGAAGAAGAGAAGACGCAGGAAAGAGAGGAAACCATATGAACATAGGACAATCCTTTCTTTTGGCGTTAAAAAGCCTTGCGGTTAGCAAAATGCGAGCGATACTCACCATGTTGGGGATTATCATTGGCGTAGCAGCTGTGATTATCATCATCAGCCTTGGAGATGGAATGCAAAACTATGTGAATGAAAGTTTTCGGAACATGGGGTCTAATTTGGTGATGGTCACAGTAATGGGGAGAAATTCCAGCCGGAATATTACAGAAGACGATATGTATCAACTGGCAGAGGATAATAAAGATTGCATTAGCGGTGTAAGTCCGGCGATTACTGTGCAAAATGCACAAGTGAAATGGGGCACCCAAACCTTTGAAAATACGACAGTCACCGGTGTTAGTGAGACATATGCATCCATTCGCAATATGTCAGCTGATACAGGACGGTTTTTGCAATACGTTGATGTAGCCCGTCAGCGAAGGGTGTGCGTAATTGGCACCTATTTACTACAGGAAATGTTCAACGGTGATGCATTGGGGAAAACATTAAAGATCAATGGCGTATCGTATCAGGTAGTTGGAATATTGGAGGAAAAGGCCGGATCCACCTCTTATGGGGATGACAACCAAGTACTGATCCCCTATACCAATGCCATTAAACTCAGCGGAAATGACCAAATCAGTACGTACTACTTTAGTGCAGTAGAAGGTGCTTCACAAAGAGCTAAGCAATTGATTGAAAACCGGCTATACCGGGTATATGAAGACTCTGATATGTATTTTGTGATGACAATGGATGAAATATTAGATACCTACAATGAAATGGCAGGTATCATCCAAACTGTCTTGGCCGCTATTGCAGCCATTTCTCTTTTGGTAGGTGGCATCGGGATTATGAATATTATGCTGGTTTCTGTTACAGAGCGGACACGGGAAATTGGAATTCGAAAAGCGGTAGGAGCGAGACGGAGAGACATCATGGGACAATTTGTCATTGAAGCTGCTACCACTAGCGCAGTTGGTGGAAGCATTGGTATTGCGGTAGGCGTCATTTGCTCTCTTTTGGTAGGAAATGCTTTTCATATTCAGGCAGCTCCTTCTCTTCAGGCGGTGGCCGTTTCTTTTGGCGTTTCTGTAACCATTGGAGTTGTATTTGGCTTTCTGCCTGCCAATAAAGCGGCCAAGCTCCATCCCATCGATGCATTGCGATACGAATGAATATTCTACTAGAAAGAGGGGGTTGTTTATGAAGCGAGTCATAGGGGGTATTCTTGCTCTGCTTTTGTTGGTTCCTTTTGGTATTATTGATACTGCACAGGGAGTGGATGATGGAGGAACGGCTTTACGTGTCATACGCGCTCTGGAGATTATAGAGGGAAACGAAGTGGGAGACTTGATGCTGCAAAAGCAGGTAACCCGAGCAGAATTTGTTAAAATGGTACTGACAGCTTCTGTTTATAAAGATACAGCAAGCAGCACAGCTTCCGTTTCCCCTTTTCCTGATGTACGGAGTACCCACTGGGCAGCAGGATATATTAAAACGGCGGTGGATTTGAATGTGATCAATGGGTACCTGGATGGCACTTTCCGACCCAATGCTACTGTTAAATTAGAAGAAGCAGTCCAGATTTTGCTTAAAATGTTAGGGTATACTCCGGCCGATTTGTCTGGCGCATTTCCAGAGGCGCAAATGGCCTTCTACCATTCTCTTCATTTGGATGAGGATATGGTGGCAAAACAGGGGGAGACCCTTGATCGTATCCAATGTGTGCAACTTCTATATAATTTTCTCTCCACCCCCACGAAAGAAGGAACAGTGTATTGCCAGACCATGGGATATGAAACGGATGCTTCTGGAGAGATTAACTACACTCAAGTTTTGTCTCAAAGTATGGAAGGGCCTATTGTAGTAAAAGATCATCTTTGGGCGATGCAGCTCCCCTTCGATTCGTCCCAGGCAGAAAGTTATACAGCAATTGATGTTGGACAAGTTCAGAAAAACGATATAGTGTACTATTCCCATTCTCTCAAAGCCGTGTGGATCTACCGGGAGAAGAAAACAGGAATTTACACGGCAGCAGTACCGTCAGAGAGCACACCTACTTCTATTCTCCTGGACGGTCAGACCTATGCCCTTGGAAATGCTGATGTTGCTTATGAAGTATCTCTGTTTGGTTCCTTCCATACAGGTGACCTTGTGACGCTTCTTTTGGGGAAAGAGAATCTGGTAGAAGGTGTGGTATCTGCTGATTTGACAGATCCGGATGTGGAAATATCGGATTTGATCAATCAAACAATAGAAGGTCCCTTGATTGCAGAAGGAGATTGGGCAAAGACATTGGATTTTTCCCCTGAAGAGGGAAAGATTTATGAGAAAGGTGCAACCATTGAAGTGTCACAAATTGAGCCTTACGATGTTTTGTATTATTCCAATCCTTTCAAAATGATTTGGGTCTTTCACAATCGAGCAAGTGGCATATTAGAGTCAGTCGGCCCTGTGCCGAGTGCACCACAAACAGTCACTGTATCTGGAAAAACGTACTCTATTGAGACATCAGATGCAGCATATGCGCTCTCTTCTCTTGGTACATTCCGAGCGGGAGACACCGTTACCCTTCTTTTGGGTAGAGATGGCGGTGTTGTTGCCGTTATTCCACCTGGAGAGACAGAAAGTGTTACATATGGCATTGTGACTTCTCAGGAGAAAACTTCATATCCTGATGGAGAAGGTGGAGTGAATACGGCGAAGACCATAACGATGATTGGGACAGATGGGGAGCATTATACCTATCCGATCAAAGAACAGCAGGAGTATCAGGTAGGGGACCTGATCCAGGTTCTTGTGAAAAGCGAGGGTATATCCGTATCTATGCTGACGAGAAAGTCTCTTTCCGGAACGGTGAATTCCAATGGAACAGCGATAGGGGAAATACTCTTTGCAGATGATGTGGAAATCCTGGACGAAGAAAATGCCGTTGCAGTGCGTGTTTATCCGTGGAGGTTGCGGGGTGTGGCGTTGAAAGAAGACGACGTACAATATTATGCCCTGAATGAAGCGGGTGAAATTTCTTGCCTAATTTTGGAGAAGGTTACAGGAGATATGCACCAATATGGTATTGTGACAGATGTACAGGAGTGGTCCATTGGCACTACCGCTCAAGGTGTATATGCATACGAAATTGATGGTGTTGCCGGCAGCTTAGTGACTCAAAATACCATTTTTTCCATCTCTACAGGCCCCGCACAATTTATGATAGAGGGAAATCGTATTACGAAAATTCGTGCACTTTCTCCTGTGCCTTTAGAAACTTTTGGCGACTTTTCTGCTCAGGGAGAAGATGGAACACTCTATAAGCTGTCCCAGGAAGTTGCAGTGTATGTAAAACGAGATAACACGTATTACTATACCAATCAGAAGGCTTTGGAAAACAGTGAAGCGGTATATAAGCTGACTGGTTTTTATGATCGAAAGGACGTATTTGGCGGATGTATTCGTGTGATTATAGCTCAATGACGTTCCATGAGGCAAGATGATAAGATAATGAAAAAGAGTCCGGCCATTTGGCTGGACTCTTTTGGTTTTTTTCATTTAATCGGTAACGAAGGGGAGAAGTGCAATTTGACGTGCACGTTTGATTGCCACAGTCAGCTGACGCTGATGCATGGCACAAGTTCCGGTGGTTCTGCGGGGCAGAATCTTGGAACGTTCTGAAAGATAGCGACGCAACTTGGCAGCATCTTTGTAATCAATATGCTCTACTTTGTCCACGCAGAAAGAACACACTTTGCGGCGTTTCCGATTACGTGGGCCTCTTTCTCTATCCATAGCCATGGTTTTTACCTCCTATCAAAATGGTAATTCACCGTCGTCATCATCACTGAGGGGAGCGAAAGCAGATTCAGAAGGAGCAGAAAACGGTTCAGGTGCAGGTGTATTGGATGTATAAGAAGGGGCATTTCCATAGACAGATTGACTTGCCTCTGCCTCGCGCTTGGAATCTCCAAAATATACATTGTCTGCAACAACTTCGGCACTTCTCCGTTTATTGCCATCCCGATCTTGCCAATCTCTGATTTGCAGGCGGCCTTCTACAACAGCCAAGCGGCCTTTTGTAAAGTATCGAGAGACAAATTCTCCTGTTTGCCGCCATGCCACAATGTCAATAAAATCGGTTTGCTTTTCTCCAGTATCCCTGTTCTTAAAATCTCGATCTACTGCGAGGGAAAAAGTTGCAACAGGGATATTGCTTTGCGTATGTCGCAATTCTGGGTCTCTTGTCAGACGTCCCATCAGGACAATTCGGTTCAACATCTTTACGCCTCCTTATTCATCTTTGCAGATGATGAGAGAACGCATGATCCCATCTGTAATTTTGAACACACGGTCCAGTTCAGCAGGGAATGCAGGAGCGGAGCTGAATGTCATCAGGACGTAGTATCCTTCCATTAGGTCATTGATGGGATAGGCCAGACGGCGTTTGCCCCATTCGTTGATTTCGGCCAGAGTACCGTGGCTCTCTACCAGTGTTTTGAATTTTTCCACCAGTGCGGCAGTATCTTCTTCACCCAAGGTAGGGTTGATGATATAAACTGCCTCGTAATTTGCGTTTACTTTTGCCATTTTTACACCTCCTCATGGACATATGGCCGCTGCATCAAACAGCGGCAAGGACTGCTTTACGAAAAGCAAGCCCTATTATTATACAGGAATCCGGCCATTTGTCAAGAAAAAGAGAGAAAAAGGTGCAAATGGGAACAACAGGATTTTAGAAAGATTATAGTGTCGACGTTATGGCTTCCTGTGAGAAAAAGTAAAGGCTACATCAAAAGATTTTTTCCCGTCTCTATTCCGAATGCCTCGGACATATCGTGTTTCATCCAAGAGACCCGTTTCAATGGTAAACGTTTCTCCAAGACGCAATTCACCTGTAAAGTTGATAGCAATGCGCCGAAGAGGGCATTGTGCCTCTCCGGGAGAGAGTGCATCAAAAGCAAATTCGCAATAGCGTGTATTGTTCACATGCCCTAAAAGGTCAATATGACTGTTGTAAACAGAACGCGTTCCCCATATCGTATATTCTGCTTTGCTTCGAAAGACAGGACGAACATTGTCCAAGGCGAAAATAGAATTTCCATTTCCAAAGTTCCCAGGAAGAGTATAGTGTTTTAATATGTGACGGGTGTTGAGATCCATAACGACAGAAAATGTGGCACCACAAAAAACAAGCGTTCCATTTTCATCGTGAAATGTAAACTCCCGCCGAAAATAAGGCCCTTTGGTTTGAGCATGCCAAGTTTTTCCTATAAGAGTAGTTCCTTCGAGAACTGGAGCCTGTATCTCTATGGTCGTGCCAACCAAAACCCATGCTAGGTGTTGCGATGACATAGAAAAGCTATCCAATTTCAAGATATGTAAATGACGCTCTGCCACAAATTGAATATAACTGGAATATGCCACAGGTTTTAAAATGCCAGGAGCAAGGAAGTCATTTCCTGTCAATTGTATGGGATATTCAAATGCCAATTCATGATACATAAAATACCTCTCTTTCTA
>CAWVKD010000038.1:0-19688 GCA_963929765.1 Clostridia bacterium
TTTGATACTATTTTCTCTTTTGATTTTATCGCATTTCTTCGATTTTTTCAATCTCTTTTCCCGTAAGATATCGCCGTGCCATATCAAGTCCATGAAGTGACGCCATAATGCGCACCCAGTTGCGATCCCGCCCTACATGAAGACGTCGCACATACGTTCCGTCTTTTGTTGCCAGTGCAGTATACACCAAGCCAACAGGTTGATTTTTTTCGTCCGGATCTGGTCCTGCAACACCAGTAATCCCAATCGCTAAATCGGTATTTAAAATGTGGCGTGCACCCTCTGCCATAAACCGTGCTGTTTCTTCTGATACCGTTCCTTTCTCTGTGATCACTTGAGAGGGGACTCCCAACACATGCTCTTTGGCGCTGGGAGAATAAGATACAATAGAACCAAGAAAAACAGCAGATGCACCTGGCACATCCGTAAAGCGTTTGGACAACAGGCCGCCGGTACAAGATTCAGCGGCTCCTAATGTGAGGTGCTTTTCTTTCATCAGATTAAATACCACTGCCTCAAGAGAGGGAACATCAAATCCATACACAAAGTCGCCCAACGTATCTGCTACCATTTGCATCACAGGCTTGACCATTTCTTCTGCCTCTTTCTGGGTTTCTGCTTTGGCAGTCACTCGAAGCATCACTTCCCCTTCTTTTGCATAGGGTGCCAAAGTTGGGTTTTCCATTTGCTCCATAATACCTTTTAACTTGTTTTCTACCGCAGGCTCTCCCAAGCCAAAAATACGAATGGTTCTAGAAAAAATCGTAGCGTCTGATAACTTGCGCAAATAAGGCATAGCACAATTTTGGAACATCGACGTACACTCTCTTGGCGGACCAGGAAGCATTAAAACATGAATCCCATCCGCAATAAAAGCGCAACCAGGAGCCGTTCCCCAATCGTTATCAAAAACGGTGCATCCTTCCGGCAACATCGCCTGTTGCATGCTGTTTTCTGGCACTTTCCGCTTGTCGTTGTGCATAAAATAATCGCGGATCTTCTGCGCAGATGGCTCATGCATTAGCAATGGTTTTCCAAAAGCCGCTGCCAAAGTCTGTTTTGTCAAATCATCATATGTGGGCCCAAGTCCCCCTGTAGTAATAATGATGTTGGCTCTCTCTCTTGCGATGGCTACCGCTTTTTTCAGACGTTCCGGATTATCTCCCACTACAGTATGATAGTGGACCGTAATCCCCAGTTGAGATAATCCCTGGGAAATAACTTGAGCGTCCGTATTGGCGATGTCGCCCAATAGAAGTTCCGTTCCAACTGCCAGAAGTTCCGCAACATAACTCATGAATTGATTTCCATCCTTTCTGTTCCCAAAAGAGCTTCTTCAATCAGACTTTTTTGATCCAAATTTTTTTCTGCTTTCTGTACATCCAAAAGACGAGGTTTCGTCTTTGGATGCCGCGGGGTGAAAACGGTACAGCAATCTTCATAAGGCAAAATAGAGGTGTCAAATGTTCCTATTTTACGGGCTATCTGTACAATTTCCTCCTTATCCATGCCAATCACAGGTCGAAGTACCGGCAAATCACATACATCTTCTGTGACACGCAGAGCCTCCATTGTCTGGCTGGCCACCTGGCCCAAGGATTCCCCTGTGACAACCGCTTTTGCCCCTGTCTGCTCCCCAATGGCAGCAGCAATGCGCATCATAAACCGTCGCATAATCAATGTGAAATATTCTTCTGGGCATTCCTTTCGGATCTGTTCTTGAATTTTGGTAAACGGTACGACATGGATGGTCATTCGACCACAATATCGAGTCAGAATACGGGCCAATTCCAAAACCTTTTCCTTTGCCTCGGGCGATGTGTAAGGATAACTGAAAAAATGAACCGGAATTAGCTCAATTCCCCGCTTGGCGATCATATAGGACGAAACAGGGCTGTCAATTCCACCGGAAAGCAATGTTACCGCCCGACCGCTGATCCCCAAGGGCAGACCACCTGCGCCCGGTTCGGGATCTGTATGAACATAAGCCGCTGTTTCTCGGATTTCAATATAGACTGTCACTTCTGGGTGATGCACATCCACCGATAGATGTGGAAACGCATCATGTAATGCCCCTCCTACCTGTTGGGAAATCTGAATGGATGTGAAAGGAAATGTCTTGTCTGCCCGTTTGGATTCTGCCTTAAAAGTCTTTGCGCCATTTAAAACATCCGCCAGATACTCGGTTGCTGTTTCGATGATGGAACTGATTTCTTTCGGACAACCTTTTGCTCTTGTTACTCCAACAACGCCAAACACGGTTTTCATAGCATCATAAGCGCCCTCAAAATCACACATCTCTTTTGGCTCGATATAAACAGTTGATTGCTTTGCGTATACTTGGAAGGTGCCAAAGGGTGCAAGGCGGCGACGCACATTACGCAATAGCCGATCTTCAAAGTTGCGTCGGTTGAGTCCTTTCAGGATCAACTCCCCAAGCTTTAATAAAATAACTTCATTCATGAAATTCGCCTTTCCAAAAAAGGACAACTGCCTCTTCTTTTTAATACCATGATTTTTATGAATTATGCAACAAAAATAAAAAAACTTGCAATATGATTCAAAAAGTCAACTTCCGTTTTTTCTATGTGCCTTAGAAAAAGGGGAAAACCCGGCCTTTTTTCTCCCCCCTGTCATCGCTCAAGAGGGGAAGAACGATATTGAATGGCCTCTGCTAAATGAGCAGGTGCAATTTTGTCTGCCCCAGCTAAATCGGCAATGGTGCGAGCTACCCGTAAAATACGATCGTAGGATCTGGCGCTCAAGTGCAACCGTTCAAAGGCGCTCTGCATCAAACGGTCACAAGCTTCATCCAATACACAGTCTTCTGATAAATATGGAGAAGGGATGTGAGCATTGCAAAAAACATCTGGTCTTCGTTTTCGCTGCTTTATCCTCGCCTGTTCCACTCGCTCCCGTATTTCTTGGGAGGAAGGACCTTCTGTTCGGTGGGATAACTCCTCAAATTCCAGGGACGGTACATCCACAAACAGGTCAATTCGATCTAAAAGCGGACCTGAAATTCGACCCAAATACCGTCGGACAGACTGCTCTGAGCAAGTGCATCGGCCAGATGGGTGCCCATACCATCCACATTTGCACGGATTCATAGCACATACCAACATAAAGCGGCTTGGATATGATACTGCTCCAGCCACCCGCGAAAGAACAATCTTACCATTTTCCAATGGCTGGCGCAGACTTTCTAATGCATCCCTGTGAAATTCAGGCAATTCATCCAAAAATAAGACTCCATTATGTGCCAGTGAAATTTCGCCCGGCGTAGGGATAACACCTCCGCCCGAAAGGCCAGCAGATGAGATAGTATGATGTGGACTGCGAAAAGGTCTCTCGGTTAAAAGAGGATGTTCTTTTGATGTCAACCCTGCAATAGAATGAATCTCTGTGGCCTCCAATGCCTCTTTTCGGCTCATACTGGGGAGAATCGAAGGGAGCCGCTTTGCCAACATACTTTTGCCTGCCCCAGGCGGCCCGATCAAAAGTACATTATGACCACCAGCCGCCGCAATCTCTAGGGCACGTTTCGCATGTTCTTGGCCTTTCACATCTTTAAAATCTAAGGTGGACTCCATCCGCTTCTCTGGTGTCCAAACAGGCGCTGGAACAATGGTGTGTTTTCCAGATAAATGATCTACCAGTTGGGTTACTGTCTCTACTGGGTAGACATAAATCCCTTCCGCTAAAGTCGCCTCAGGCGCATTATCTGCCGGAACAAAGAGTCGCTTTATACCTGCTCGCTTGGCAGCCATTGCCATAGGTAGCACACCTAGAACAGGTCGCAGTTCTCCAGAAAGGGAAAGTTCCCCTACAAATCCGCAGCCTTTCAGCACCGTTTCGTTTATCTGACCAGAGGAAGCTAATATACCCAGAAAAACAGGGAGATCATACAATGTTCCCTCTTTTTTCCTTCCTGCTGGTGCTAAGTTGACGGAAATTCGACCAACAGGAAATTCAAATCCTGAACTTTTAATCGCTGCGCGAACCCGCTCTCGAGCTTCGCGAACAGCAGCATCTGGAAGCCCTACAATTTCAAAGGCGGGCAATCCCCGTGAAAGAAAGCATTCTACAGAAACCTCATAGCCGGAAACCCCATGAAGTCCCAAACTATCTACTTTACATACCAAGAAAATCCCCACCGTTCTCCCCAATTCTTCTATTAATACACTGTTATCATACATGATTCCCCTTTGCTTTTCAACCGTTATTCCATCCACCTCTTGTGTAAAATAGCCGTAAACTCCGTCGGTTTTCCGGGGCGCATTTTGATGATAATCCAAAAATATTAGATTTTGCATTTTTAAATTTACTTTATTGCATGAAGATGATAAGATAAATATAAGACATTTTTAGAACACTTACTGATTGTAAGAGAAAAAAGGAGGACTTTCAGGGCATGAGTAGACAGCGCAAAACAATGGACGGCAACACTGCCGCCGCACATGTCTCTTACGCTTTTACAGAGACAGCCGCAATTTTCCCCATTACCCCTTCTTCCGTTATGGCAGAATTAACGGATAAATGGGCTGCAAATGGCAGATTGAATATTTTTGGTCAACCTGTCAAAGTTGCAGAAATGCAATCCGAAGCTGGTGTTGCCGGCGCCGTACACGGATCTTTAACCGCTGGCGCATTGACAACCACTTACACCGCTTCCCAGGGTCTTCTTCTGATGATCCCCAATATGTACAAGATCGCAGGAAGCCTGCTTCCCAATGTAATTCATGTTTCTGCCCGCGCCATCGCCACCCACGCTTTGTCCATCTTTGGCGATCACTCTGATGTCATGTCTTGCCGTGGCACAGGGTATGCAATGCTTTCATCGGTCAATCCCCAAGAGGCAATGGATTTGGGCGCTGTTGCCCACCTGGCCGCCATCAAAGGTCGTGTACCTTTCCTGCATTTCTTCGATGGGTTCCGCACCTCTCATGAAATGCAAAAAATCGAAGTATGGGATTATAAAGACCTAGCAGAGATGGTCGACATGGAAGCTGTTCAAGCATTCCGCAATCGGGCACTGAATCCCAACCATCCTGTTTTGCGTGGTAGCGCTCAAAACCCTGATATCTTCTTCCAGACAAGGGAAGCTACTAATGTTTATTACCAAGCGATTCCCGAAATCGTGGAACACTATATGGATCAAGTTAATCAGAAGATCGGAACAGATTATAAACTGTTCAATTATTATGGCGCTCCTGATGCAGAAACCGTATTGGTCGCCATGGGTTCTGTTTGTGATGCTGCTGAAGAAACCATTGACTATTTGACTGCAAAAGGCGAAAAGGTAGGTCTTGTAAAAGTACACCTTTTCCGTCCTTTCGCTTCTGACCGTTTTGTAGCTGCCATTCCTGCAACTGCAAAATCTATTGTGGTATTGGATCGATGCAAAGAACCAGGCTCCTTGGGAGAACCTCTTTACCTTGATGTTGTGGCTGCATTGGCTTCTCAGCACCGCAATGATGTGAAAGTCTGCGGTGGTCGTTATGGTCTTGGCTCCAAAGATACAACACCAGGTTGTATTATTGCTGCTTTCCGCAATGGTCAATCTCCTTCCCCGTTGAATGGATTCACCATTGGCATCAATGACGATGTAACCCATCTGTCCCTTCCTATTGCAGAAGAGCCTGACACCATTCCTGCAGGTATCATCTCCTGCAAGTTCTGGGGTCTTGGCTCCGATGGTACCGTTGGTGCCAACAAGAACTCCATTAAAATCATTGGGGATCATACAGACATGAATGTACAAGCATATTTTGAGTATGACTCCAAAAAATCTGGCGGTGTTACCATTTCCCATTTGCGTTTTGGTGATAAACCGATCAAATCCACTTACTTCGTATCAAAAGCAGACTTCGTGGCATGTCACAATCCGTCTTATGTGGAAAAATATAAAATCATTCAAGATATCAAACCCGGCGGAACATTCCTTTTGAACTGTGGTTGGAATGTGGAAGAGCTTGGTCTTCACCTGCCGGCAGATGCAAAACGCTATCTCGCTAAAAACAATATCAAAGTCTACACTTGTGATGCCATTCCCATCGCAAGAGAATTAGGTCTTGGCAACCGCACAAACAGCATTCTACAGGCCGCATTCTTTAAATTGTCCAACATCATCCCAATCGATGATGCTGTAAAATATATGAAAGATGCTGTTACTGCCACCTATAGCCGCAAGGGCGAACAAGTTGTTGCCATGAACCATGCCGCAATTGATGCCGGACTTGGTGCACTTAACGAACTTTCTATTCCTGCAGAATGGGCCAATGCACAAGACGTTGTAGAAGAAAAAGTTATCCGCACCAACCGCAAAGATCTAGCAGAATATGTGAAAAATGTAATGATCCCTGCCAATGGTCAACGTGGTAATGAAATTCCTGTCTCTATCCTGGCAAAAAATGTAGATGGCACTCTGCCTGTTGGTACCTCTGCTTTTGAAAAGCGTGGTATCGCAGTTGATGTCCCCCGCTGGATTCCTGAAAACTGTATCCAGTGTAACCAATGTTCTTTGGTATGTCCTCATGCAGTCATTCGTCCCTTCGCCATGACAGAAGCAGAAGTCGCAGGGGCACCAAAGGGTCTTCAAACCACCAAGATGACAGGCAAAGGATGCGAATCTTACCAGTTCTCCATGATCGTATCTCCCTATGACTGTACTGGATGTGGCTCCTGCGTCAATATTTGTCCTGCCAAAGAAAAAGCCTTGGTTATGGAACCTCTGGAATCTCAGGCAGAGCAAAACGATGTATTCCTGTATGCAATGGATCATGTCTCTAATAAAGACTTGCCTTTCGCCATCGATACTGTAAAAGGTTCTCAGTTCTCGACTCCTCTTCTTGAGTTCTCTGGCGCTTGTGCAGGCTGCGGCGAAACACCATATGCAAAACTTGTTACTCAGCTCTTCGGTGATCGTATGTATCTTGCCAACGCAACAGGATGTTCCTCTATCTGGGGTGGTTCTGCACCGTCCACACCGTATACAGTAAACAAAGAAGGTAAAGGACCGGCATGGGAAAATTCTTTGTTTGAAGACAATGCAGAATTTGGATTTGGCATGAATATGGCTGTCCAGCAACGCCGTACACGAGCTGCTGAGCTTGCAGCTACCGTAGCTTCTTGTGAAAATGCTCCTTCCAGTTTAAGAGAGGCTGCACAAGCTTGGTTGGATGCTAAAGATGATAGCGTCGCTTCTCATCAGACCGCCAAAGTGCTGGTAACTGAGATGGAAAAAGCATTAAACGATACTACTACCTGCGGCGAAAAGCCATATGTTACCGAATTGTACGGCATGAAAGATATGCTGGGTAAACCCTCCATGTGGATTTTCGGCGGCGATGGCTGGGCCTATGACATCGGTTATGGCGGCTTAGATCATGTTATCGCCAGTGGTGAAAATGTAAATATCTTGGTCTTTGACACAGAAGTCTATTCCAATACTGGTGGACAAGCTTCCAAAGCTTCTCAAACTGCACAGGTTGCTCAATTTGCAGCAGCTGGTAAAGTGATGAAGAAAAAAGACCTGGCACAGATTGCCATGGCATATGGATATGTTTATGTAGCTCAGGTTGCTATGGGAGCTAACTATCAACAGACACTAAAAGCCATTGCTGAAGCAGAAGCTTATCCGGGTCCCTCCCTTATCATCGCTTATGCACCTTGCATCAATCATGGTATCAAAGCAGGCATGAGCAAAGCAATGGATGAGATGAAAAATGCTGTAGATGCTGGTTACTGGCATCTGTTCCGGTATAATCCTTTGTTGGCTCAGGAAGGTAAGAACCCCTTCCAGTTAGATAGCCAGGCACCGAAGGCAGATTACCGCAAGTTCTTGATGAATGAAGTTCGGTATAGTTCTTTGCCACTTTCTTTCCCAGAACGAGCAGAAAAACTTTTCCAAAAAGCAGAAAAAGATGCAAAAGAGAAATACGAAAAACTTGCACATTTGGCACAGCAATAAAAATTAGATTTAACCTTGAATGTGTAAGTAAGAGTAAGTTCACAAAAAGTAGATAAAAGGCCCCCTGGATGGAATGATTTCCAATCCAGGGGGCCTTTTAAATCCTTAAACTTGTAAATGATTGGACTTGTCAGGAACTCTTTAAGACACTACTTCAAAGAGAACTTCATCTTGTTTTTAGTCACAATACTTGCTAATAATATAAATTGTAATATCGGCAAAATGATTAAAGGAATCTTCCGCTTTCTGCTAAAAGCTCTTGTTTGATATTCCATAGTTTTCGGGAAAGATCAACGTAATATGTGTGGGGATTCTCAAACCGCTTTACTTCTTCCCATAAAAGAGCAACTTGATCTTGACAATATTTTCGAATTTCCTGAATGGAAGGGAGAGAATACACCAATTCACCGTGTTGAAAAACAGGAACAAGGAGTTCCTTGGCTACAAACTTTGTAATCGTTGCCCGTTTCCAGACAGCATCTGGATCAAATAGTTCCAACGGTTTTGTTTCATCTATCGTCTCATCATGAACACAAATCAAATCTGCAATGGCCTTTCCGCTACCTTTTTCAAAAAGGCGATAGACTCTTTTGAAATGTGGTGTGGTAATTTTGGATGGGTTTTCACTTACCTTTATTTTAGGAATAATATTGCCTTGATCGTCTTCAATTGCTGCTAATTTATACACACCGCCAAATACTGGCTCACTCTTCGATGTGATCATTCGCTCACCGACACCAAAGGAATCAATTTGTGCGTCTTGCAACAATAGATCCCGGATTAAATACTCATCCAAAGAATTTGAAGCAACAATTTTACATTCTTTTAATCCTGCTGCATCCAACATCTTTCGGGCTCTGCGGGACAGATATGTCAAATCACCAGAATCAAGACGGATCGCACATTTGGTAATGCCTTTTGGAAGCAATACTTCCTGAAAAACACGAATGGCATTTGGAACTCCAGATTTCAATACATTGTACGTATCTACCAGCAATGTACAATTATGAGGATACAACTCGCAATACGTCCGAAATGCTGTATACTCGTCTTCAAACATCTGTACCCATGAATGGGCCATTGTTCCACTAGCAGGCACTTCATAGAGTTGATCTGCAACTGTACAAGCACTTCCCGCACAACCCGCAATATAAGACGCTCTTGCTCCTAAAATAGCGCCATCTGCTCCCTGTGCCCTTCGGGAACCAAATTCAGCTACTGGCCTTCCTTCGGCTGCTCGTACAATTCGGTTTGCTTTTGTTGCAATGAGAGATTGGTGATTGATCGTAAGAAGTACAAAAGTTTCAATGAACTGAGCCTCTATAGCAGGAGCACGTACAATTAAAATCGGTTCCCCAGGAAATATAGGTGTCCCTTCAGGAACAGCATAAATGTCACCTGTAAACCGGAAATGTTTTAAATATTCTAAAAATTCTTCTGAAAACCCGCCTTTTCCTCGCAAGTAGGTGATATCTTCATTGGTAAACTTGAGATTTTTGATATAGTCTACTACTTGCTCCAGGCCTGCAGCAATAGCAAAACCACCATGGTCCGGTACTTTGCGGAAGAACACATCAAAATAGGTAATTCGATTTCGAATTTCAGTTTTGAAATAGCCATTTGCCATTGTAAGTTCATAAAAGTCACAGAGCATGGTATAATTTTCCGGTTTCATATGAATCTTTCCTTTCCCATTGACCAGTTTTACAAATCTTCCTGGTTGATGAGTTTTATTTGAAGCCCTTTCATTACATCTAAGGCTTTTTCATGTAATTCAGGATCGAAGCTGGCTGTGCAAGCGCAATCTACTTGCACTTGCGCTTCTGGTAATGCGGATTTTACCAACACTGCATTGGCTAAAACACAAATATGGGATACAAGACCCATAAAAGTAACTTGATCATATCCGCCTTTTTTGACATAATTCATTAGTTCCATGCTGCCAAATGCAGGTTTCTCAAACACTTGATCTTGGGGCTGTTGTAGGTCAGCTACCTGGCCAAACAACGCCCAGCCGGGTGTCCCTTTTATACAGTGTACTACAGGCAAATTCTGCCCTTCTTGTGTTTCCAAATATGTTTCTGTATGAGTATCTAGTGTGAAGCAGACTTCACCACCTTTTTTTCGCTGATCCAAAATAGCTTTACAAATAGGGGCCTCTATAAGAGAAGCGCCTTGAAATCCTAAGGCGCCGTTTACAAAGTCCACTTGATAATCTACCACAACGAGTAATGTTTTCATTCCACACCTCTCGTTATTTTTCTTAAAAATACAGGGGTGTATATACACTCCCGCAAATAGTATATTCTCTTTTTTACAAAAATGCAAGTGTTCAGAGGCGGTTTCTCTTCATTTTCACGAAGAGATTATAAAAAAGAAGCCTTTTACGCCTCTTTACTTTCCTTGCTCCCTCAGGTACAATAAAATCAAAAAGGAGATTCATTCATGGAAACCAAGAACCATCAAACGGAACTTTTACAAAAAGCCAAAGATAAAGTAGCTGCTCTTGCAAAAGAAAATTTTAAATCCGGCCTCAACTGTGCAGAAGCTGTTTTAAAAGCCTTTTTAGATGCTGGCCTCGCGCCAGATTTCCCACCTGAAGTAGTTGCCCTCTCTTCTGGTTTTGGGGGAGGAATCGGCATGACAAAGCATACCTGTGGCGCTGTTTCGGGTGCAGTAATGGCTGTTGGAACACTGCGAGGAAGAAGCAATCCTCTTGCCAAAGAAACATTGCCTGAGCGAGTAAAAGAAATTCAACAGGAAGTCTATCCTGTTTTTCACTCGCTTGTGGAGGACTTCATTAAGCAATATGGTTCGATCACTTGTAGTGATCTTACCAGTGCCCATGAAGATTTTGAAGGAAAAGAACGGAAACGCAGCTGTATGCAAATGATTACATATGCCGCGGCTTTGGCTACGCAATACGCACTTTCCACCCAATGAATCCTACTGACACATACCTTTATCTTATATCTTGCAATCTGCCCAATGAGTGCGTATACTATGCAATAAATTAGATATAACTAGATGAATGAAACTTTCGTTAAGGAAGTGAAGCAATTTGAATGGGAACGAAACCTCAAAGGTGCAACAAACATTAAACCATCTAGCGCCTGGCACAAATGGCGTCATCACTCATGTAGGCTCCCGTAGAGGACCTGCACGGCGTCGTTTGATTGATATGGGCCTTACCCCTGGAACACTTATTACTGTGCGGAAAATTGCGCCCTTTGGCGATCCCATAGAAGTCAATTTGCGGGGATATGAACTTTCTCTCCGACGAGAAGACGCCAGTCAAATTTTAGTCCGCCCACCTGCCCCTGTTCAAAACGAGAAAAAGAAAACAGCGCCCATTTCTATGGTCCAGCGAATCCCCGACGAAACCGTACTACGTCGGATGCAGGAAGATCATGGGCACGAACAAACCGTACATAAGCAAACGCCTTCTTACACCCAACATGACCAGCGAGAAATGAAAATCGCCCTAGTAGGCAATCCCAACTGTGGAAAAACCACATTATTTAACGCTCTTACCGGGTCCAATCAATACGTTGGCAACTGGCCAGGCGTAACAGTGGAAAAAAAAGAAGGAAAAACGATTATCGATGGACGATCTGTCACGATTGTAGACTTACCTGGTATTTACTCTCTTTCTCCTTATTCTATGGAAGAAATTGTTGCTCGTAATTTTATCATTGAAGAACAACCAGATGCCATCATTAATATCATAGATGGCACAAATATAGAGCGAAATCTTTATTTGACCATTCAGCTTTTGGAGTTAGAGCTTCCTACCATCCTTGCTGTCAATTTTATGGATGAAGTAGAAAAGCGAGGAGATCATATCGCATATGATCTCCTCTCCCAACAGTTAGGTATTCCCGTTATTCCTATTTCGGCTCGATCCGGTACCAACTTGCAGAAACTTCTTTCCGCAGCTCACCAGCAAATGCATGTCGGTGTTACTTTGGAACCTGATGATTTGTATGATGCCTTTACTCATACCATTCACCATCGAATAGGTGAACTTGTCCACGATAATGCATATGCTGCTCACTTACCCGCTCACTGGGCATCAATCAAATTACTAGAAGGCGATGCCCTCGTAGAAAAGGCGCTACATCTAGACCCAGAAACAGCTCAAAAGGCAGACCAAATCGCTAAAGAATATGAAGCATCCAGTGATCTGGGAGATCGTGAAACCCTGATTGCAGACAGTCGATACCGTTTTATCGAACGGGTTGTACAAAATACAGTCAAGCGAGGCGATCGGAAAGATGCTGTTTCACTTTCCTTTCAAATCGACAGCATTGTCACTCATAAGTGGCTTGCAATTCCCATTTTTTTGCTCATGATGTTGTTGGTATTTGCCATTACATTTGGTCCTATCGGTTCTTTTTTATCAGATGGAGTAGATCTCTTGGTCAATGGCATATTTGCTTCTTGGGTGCAGTCTCTTCTAACTTCCTGGGGAGTTGTTCCTTGGGTTATCAGTCTAGTAGTGGACGGGATGATTTCTGGTGTGGGGGGTGTACTCACATTTCTGCCTCAAATCGCCCTGCTTTTTTTGTTCCTTTCCTTGCTGGAGGATTCTGGCTACATGTCACGTGCAGCATTCATCATGGATCGACTTTTACGACGTTTTGGCCTTTCTGGCAAAGCTTTTATTCCCATGCTGATGGGATTTGGGTGTACCGTACCTGCTGTAATGGGCGCACGGACGATGGAAAACGAAAAAGATCGACGAATGACGATTCTTTTAGTGCCCTTTATGAGTTGTTCTGCCCGCCTCCCGGTATACGGAATCTTAACTGCAGCATTTTTCCCCCAATGGGGCGGCATTGTTATTTTTTCTCTTTACTGTATTGGCCTTGCAATGGCTATTTTGTCAGGACTATTTTTTAAAAAGACTCTATTTCGCGGCGAACCTGCACCATTTGTTTTGGAGCTCCCACCGTACCGACTACCAACTTTAAAAAACACTTTACTCCACGTATGGGAGCGGGTAAAAGGATTTCTCGTTAAGGCAGGCACTTTAATTCTAGCCATGAGCATTATCTTATGGTTCTTACAATCATTTAATTTTCAACTGCAAATGGTGAACGATAGTGTTCACAGCATCTTAGGACAAATTGGATCTTTCTTGGCTCCTGCACTGGCACCACTGGGTTTTGGTGCATGGCAGGCAGCAGTGGCGCTTTTGACCGGTCTTGTGGCCAAAGAAGCTGTTGTCTCCTCTATGGGGTTATTCTATGGCTTTTCCACTTTAGATGGTGGAGTTACCATTGCAGCTGCCCTGTCGGGTACATTTTCTCCTCTTTCTGCATTTTCTTTCTTGGTCTTCGTATTGCTATACATACCTTGCGTCGCCGCTGTAGCTACCATGCGTCGTGAACTAGCCAGTACTAAATGGACTTTGTTCTCGATTGGTTGGCAGCTTCTGGTTGCCTATGTAGTTTCTCTCTTGGTTTACCAGGTTGGTCTTCTTTTAGGTCTTGGGTGATTGTATGAAATACATTGTCTATATCTTAGTAGCCTGTTTGGTTCTTTGGGCTATTTGCGTTGTAATACGACACATCAAAGGAATAGCTAGTGGAGAATCATGTAACGGCAATTGTGATAATTGCGCTCACGAATGTAGAAAAAGAAAGCCAAAGTAAATAATATCAAAAACCCCAAAAAATTTTCCTATTTTTATGTTGAATATCTAAAAGATTCCCGCATGGTAGTACCATGTGGGAATCTTTTTTTGATACCACTTTTCCCATCTGCTATTGTCGATTTATTTTCTTTTTGTGTGAAAATAGTTGCAAAAACTCCCTTTTTGTATCTTAATTTCTTCCTTTTTATCCAATTTATTTTTTTTATAACCAGAAAACAATTGACAGATGCACTACAAACGTGTTACAATTTGGTAACAAATACAACTGAGTCGTCATTTTACTTAAGAAAAAAGGAGTCTCGTTATGACAAATCAGAAAACAGGAAAGGACTTACCTTTGATGTATAAAGGCCGTCCTTTACGTCGGAAAGACAATATGATTTATTACGGAAGCATGACGGATCCATATATCATTCTTCTGCAAATTTTAGAACAAAAACCAATAGGCGATTTAAACGTCGCTTCCCGAGTATCTGTCCAGCTCCAGCTTACAGATCCTAACTTAAAATCCCGGGATCGCATTGTAAAGAAAAGTGAAAAAGATAATTTGTATCAAGCCATTGATGTGGCTTCTGTCTGGCTGGATCGGGCACTTTCTGCAAAATAGAAATCAAACAAAAGATAATGCAAAATAGGAGGATTGACAGGATGAAAAAAATGCAACGACTGATGCGTGTCATTGCAACAACTGTTGCCGCTGGTTCTTTATGTATCGTTTGTGCAAATGCTGCTCTGGTAGGAGTAGGCACTGTTACGGCCGGCAGTGGTCTTCGCTTGCGGTCAGAGGCCACAACGTCTAGTTCCATTTTGGCTACTGCATCAAAAAATGAAACCGTTGTTGTCTTAAAGAAAGCAAATGATGACTGGTACCAAGTCAGCCGAAATGGTCAAGTGGGATATATGTCTGCTGATTATTTGAATGTTACATCTGCGGCAGATGCTTCTCTTGGATATGGCAAGGTAGATGCGGATGGTTCTCCTTTGCGGATGCGCGCTACAGCCGGAACAAGCGGTTCTGTCGTATGCTCTATTCCAGATGGTTCTACCGTCACTTTATTGGGAACCAGTAATGGCTGGTATAAAGTTACATATAATGGAAAAACAGGATATTCCAGCGGTGATTATATTATTCCTGTCTCTACATCTGGCTTTTCTTCTACCAATGCATCAAGCACCCCAATTAAAAATCAGGGCACTAATGCAGAAAGCAACAGCAGCGCTGGTAGTGCCATTGTAGCCTGTGCAAAGAAATATTTGGGTGTTCCCTATGTTTATGGTGGATCTTCTCCCTCTGGCTTTGACTGCTCGGGTTTTACTCAGTATGTCATGAAACAATGCGGATATTCTATCTACCGGACAGCTTCTACGCAGTTTAAGAACAATGGAACTGCAGTCTCCAGAGAGAATTTACAACCAGGAGATTTGGTATTTTTCCGCTCTCCCGGTTCTACCTATGCTGCTACACATGTTGGAATTTATATTGGTGATGGTCAGTTTATTCATGCCTCCACCACAGGCAGTACTGTACGAATCAATAGCATAGATTCCGCCTGGTATTCCAAAATTTTTGTGGGTGGCCGTCGGATTGCGCAATAAATAAAAATAACCCGCCTCTCATGAATGAGGGCGGGTTTCCTTTTTCTTATTTAGTTTTTAGTACATTTTAAACAAATAGCAAAAGCGCACGATTTTGTAAAATCGTGCGCTTTTCTTTTTATTTTTCTTTGTTCTCTAATAAAATAGTATTTATCAGTTGTCTTGCAAAGTTTCGACTTTGGAGTTGTTTTTCCTCAGTTAAAAATGTAGTATGATACCCAAAATCACGAATAAACACACAGCCTTGGTATTTGAGTCGAGAATGCTTGCAATATCCTTCCATTCCTTTTTCAAAAAGGATGGCACTCTCTTCCTCTGGATAGCCCCCTGTAAGAAACAGTGCACAGGGTTTATTTCTCCACAGTACAGGCCCTTTTGTTTTTCCATAGTATTTATTCATTCCATAAACCAAACGGTCTAGCATGGCTTTCATAGGGGCTGTACAATACCAAGAATAAATGGGTGTGGCCAGGACAAAGCAATCTGATATTAAAATCCTCTGAGCAATCACTTCCATATCATCCTTTTGTACACACCCAAATCCGTTCAGTACATCTTGGCATGTGCGGCATGCTATACATGGACGAATCTCCTTTTCATATAGCCAAATAAGTTCCGTTGTATGTCCAGCCGATTCCAATTCTTGTATAAATGGTCGCAATACACTTATGGTGTTACCTTGCTTCTTAGGACTGCCCATCAAAATACAATAGTGCATTTAGTCTTCTTCTTTCCGAGTGATTGCTATACTTAGCTCATCCAATTGCTTGTCGCCTACAGGCGAGGGACAAGCTGTCATCGGCTCTGATGCATTTTGTACTTTAGGGAAGGCAATCACATCCCTGATGGCAGGTACACCAGCCATCAACATAACCAACCGGTCAAAACCATACGCCAAGCCACCATGAGGTGGTGCGCCATACCGAAATGCGTTGATCAAATGGCCAAATTGTGCCTGGGCTTCTTCTTCTGTAAATCCCAGAAGAGAAAACATCTTTTCTTGCAGTTCTGTCTGATGGATCCGAATGGATCCGCCCCCCAGCTCTGTTCCGTTTAAAACAATGTCATATGCTTTTGCCCGTACTCGTAAAGGATTGCTTTCCAATAAAGGCAAGTCTTCGTCCATGGGTGCTGTAAAGGGGTGATGCTCTGCCACAAATCTACCTTCTTCTTCCGAATAGGTAAGAAGGGGAAATTCGGTAACCCACAGAAAACGATATTCCCGAGGATCTAATAAATTCATTCGGCGGGCACATTCACAGCGTAGCGCGCCCAAAGCGGCAAAAACAATTTCATTGGAAGTGTCAGCTACCACCAAAATCAAATCCCCATCTTGGGCTTCTGCGGCTTCCAGAATAGCATCTACTTCTTCCTCTTTTAAAAATTTAGCAAAAGAAGAACTCCTCTGGTCACCAGAAAGTTTTAACCAGGCAAGGCCCTTTGCTTGATATGTTTTCACAAATTCGCCCAAACTGTCGATTTCTTTGCGGCTGAAGGTACTTCCACCTTTGACATTGATCAGTCGGACAGAACCGCCAGATGTAGCAGGACCTGAGAATACTTTAAACCCACAGTCTTTTACCAAGTGAGTAATATCTTTCAGCTCAAATCCAAATCGCAAATCTGGTTTATCCGATCCAAATCGCTCCATAGCCTCTTTCCATGGCATTCTTGGGAATGGTGTTTCCAGCTCAACACCCAAAATTTCGTAAAATACCCGTTTTAAAAACCCTTCATTGACTTCTATCACATCATCCACGTCCACAAATGACATTTCTAAGTCGATCTGGGTAAATTCCGGCTGTCGGTCTGCCCGAAGGTCTTCATCTCGGAAACAACGGACGATTTGCATATATCGGTCAAATCCAGCCAACATTAACAATTGTTTATACTGCTGGGGAGATTGGGGTAATGCATAAAACTTCCCTGGATGGACCCGAGAAGGAACCAGATAGTCCCTCGCACCTTCTGGTGTGGATTTGGTCAAAATAGGGGTTTCTATTTCGTAAAAACCTTGCTCATCATAGTAATCGCGAGCTACTTTACCAATTTTATGTCGTAGCAGAATGGCCCGTTGCATATCAGGACGGCGCAGATCCAAATACCGATATTTGAGTCGGAGCATATCATTGACATCTGAGTTCTCTACAATTTCAAAGGGTGGTGTTTCTGCTCTCGACACAATACGCAGTTTCGTCACTTCTACCTCTACATCTCCTGTAGGAATATCCGGATTTTTAGAAGAACGTTCCCGCAAAACGCCTGTAGCCGCCAAAACATATTCACTTCGAACAGTGAAAGCCTTATCAAATACGTCTTTTGGCGTGTGTTCATCAAAAGCCAATTGTACAATTCCTGTTCGATCGCGTAAATCAATGAAAATCAAACCGCCCAGATTCCGGCTGCGTTGTGCCCATCCACAGACAGAAATGGTTTTTCCAATATCTTCCGTTCTCACAGTACCACAATAATGGGTTCGGGGAAATGCTTGCTGTTCCATGATCTTCTCTCCTTATTTTCGATCCTAGTGGTGGGCTTTGACCCATTGTGCAATCTCTTGGATATCCAATTTACATTCCGTTTGTTCCCCTGTCTCCATACATTTGAGATGGACCAGGCCATTGGTTAACTCGTCTTCTCCAATTACAACAACATACTTTGCATCAATGCGGTCCGCGTATTTCATCTGAGCTTTCAACCCTCTTCCCATAGTATCTCGTTCTGCTGAAATACCCAGTTGCCGCAATTGAAAAATCATCTTTTCCACTGGGAGGCTGGTTTCCTCCCCTAATGCAGCAAAAAACACATCGCACCCATTTGGTTTTGGAATCTTAATTCCCTGTGCTTCCATAACCAAAAGAAGCCGTTCTATTCCACTGCCAAAGCCAAGCCCTGGCACATCTTTTCCCCCTATAGCGGATACCAATCCATCATATCGACCACCACCGCAAACAGTGCCTTGGGCACCAATGGCATCTGACACAAATTCAAATACCGTGCGGACATAATAGTCTAGACCTCGAACAATATGAGGGTTAATGGTAAAATCAATTCCCATTTCTCTCAAATAAGTTTGTACCATCTCAAAATGTTCCTTGCACTCCGGGCAAAGGTAATGAAGGCCGATAGGCGCACCTTCTGCTATCTTAGCACAAGACTCATTTTTACAGTCTAAGATACGCAAAGGATTACGCTCCATACGTTCCAGACATGTAGGACAAAGTTCTGACTCATGTTCTTTAAAATACTCTTGTAACGCCTTGTGGAATGCCGGTCTACAGTGATGGCAACCAATGGAATTGAGTTGGACGTTTAAATTATTGAGTCCCAAACGACGTAAAAAAGTATCGGCAAGACCGATTACCTCTGCTTCTGCTTCCGGTCGTTCAGATCCAAAATATTCTACGCCAAATTGATGATGTTCCCGTAATCTGCCTGCTTGCGGTTTTTCATATCGAAAATTGGGGGCAATATAATATACTTTAACCGGTAACCCTGCACCAAACAGGGAGTGTTCTACAAAACTACGTGCCACAGAAGCTGTACCTTCTGGTCGAAGAGTAATGGATCGTCCTCCTTTATCCTCGAATGTATACATTTCTTTCTGCACGACATCTGTGGTGTCACCTACGCTACGCAGGAACAGCTCTGTATGTTCAAATGTAGGAAACCGGATTTCTGAAAAGCCAAAATCCGCCGCCGCTTTTCGTAATGTCTCTTCCATATACTGCCATTGATAACTCTCTGACGGAAGCACATCTTTGGTGCCTCTGGGGGCACCTGTCAGCAAAGCCATATTCTCTATTCATCCTTTCGATGTTTTTTTCGATTGTAAAAACGCTTTCATCCCTTTTGGGGGAAGAAAGCGTTTGCCATATAATCCTCAAACTTGTCCACCGCTTTTTTCTATGCAGTGAAGGGCTTATTTTTGGGGTTGACGATATCTCGCCAGTCCAGATCCCCCCGTTCCAGACCATGGATTAACATTTCTGCTGTAGCAACATTGGTTGCAAAAGGAATATTATATTGATCACATAACCTGGTAATATACCGAATATCCTCTTTCAAATCATTGGATTGAGGGTCTGAGAAAAAAAGCACCATGTCAATCTCATTATAAGCGATCCGCGCACCGATTTGTTGGCTGCCACCATGAGCGTGAGACAAAAAAAGATTGATTGGAAGTCCTGTTGCCTCTGCCACCAAGCGTCCTGTGGTATTTGTTGCGCAAATCGTATGTTTGGCTAATATGCCACAATACGCAATACAAAATTGCACCATCAACTCTTTTTTCCGGTTGTGAGACATGAGCGCGATATTCACCAGTCAAACCACCTTTCAACATAATTCTTTCATTCTTATCTTTCCCCTGTTTGAATCAGCGAATCCGCATCAATGGTACTCGCATCCCTGTAAGCCTCTGGGCAATGTGCAGACAAGCCACAATAGCCCGTCCTT